>CAZANT010000033.1:0-13309 GCA_964486575.1 uncultured Burkholderiaceae bacterium
CACTGGAGTGCACCCACAAGGGTTGGGGCCGAAGCATCATCATCGGCGTGGCCGAAGCCGGCGCCGAGATCAGCACCCGGCCGTTCCAGTTGGTGACCGGGCGCAAGTGGGAAGGCTCGGCCTTCGGCGGTGCGCGCGGACGCACCGACGTGCCCAAGATCGTCGATTGGTACATGGACGGCAAGATCAACATCGACGACCTGATCACCCACACCATGCCGCTGGAAGACATCAACAAGGGCTTTGACTTGATGAAGCGTGGCGAGTCCATCCGCGGCGTGGTGTTGTACTGATGGTGGCTGAGCTTGAGCTGTTGAGCCAGCACGCCTGCTTCGGCGGCGTGCAGCGTTTCTACCGGCACGCCTCGCGAGAGATCGGCCTGCCGATGCGCTTTGCGGTTTACCTGCCGCCGCAGGCCAAGATCGCCGCGGCCGGCGGCAAAGTGCCCGCACTGCTGTACCTGGCGGGGCTCACCTGCACCGAAGAAACCTTCGTCACCAAGGCCGGCGCGCAGCGTCTGGCTGCCGAGCTGGGGCTGGCGCTGATCGCGCCCGACACCAGCCCCCGCGGCGCCAACCTGCCCGGCGAGTCGGACAGCTGGGACTTCGGCTTGGCCGCCGGTTTCTATCTGGACGCCACCGAAGCGCCGTGGTCCAGCCACTACCGGATGGAGAGTTACCTCGTCAACGAACTGCTGGCTGCGGTGACCGGGGCGTTGCCGATCGATGGGGAACGCCTGGGCATCTTTGGCCACTCCATGGGCGGTCACGGCGCGCTCACCCTGGCGCTGCGTCACCCCGGCGTGTTCAAGTCGCTGTCGGCCTTTGCGCCCATCTGCGCGCCCATGGACTGCCCCTGGGGCCAGAAAGCCTTTACCGGCTACCTGGGCGCCGACCGCAGCACCTGGGGACCGCACGACGCCAGCCGGTTGATGGCCGCACAAGGCAAACCACCGTTCCCGGGTGGCATCCTGGTTGACCAGGGCCTGGACGACAAATTCCTCGCCGAGCAACTGAAGCCCGAAACCTTCGAGGCGGTCTGCGCGGTGGTGGGCCAACCGTTGCTGCTGCGCCAGCATCAGGGTTACGACCATGGCTACTACTTCGTCGCGAGCTTCATGGCAGACCACCTCGCGCACCATGCGCAGCAGTTGGCTGCCTGAACGGCCGGAGCTGCCACGCCCCGTGGCCCGTTCACGGCGTCGTCATCCCGGCGTCACACAAACGCCATCAACACGTCATCGGCGCTGCCTATCGTTCAGAGGTTTTCTTCTACTGACCACGAAAGGCAAGCCCCAATGAACGCCATTACCCAGCACGAGTTGTCCGCCATGGAGCCCGAGGACATCGGCACCAACACCACTTCCGGTCCTTCGTTTGAAGAGATTGTCGAAGCGCGCCTGAGTCGCCGCAGCCTGTTCAAAGGTGGCGTAGGCGTGGCCAGCACCGCTGTATTCGGAAGCATGGCGCTGGCCGCTTGTGGCGGCGGTGGTGGCGATGCCGCGCCGGCCCCGGTCCCACCCGCTCCAGCTCCCATCCCTCCCGCTGGCGTGACCCTGTCGTTCAACCCGGTCGCCAAGTCACTGGCCGACATGGTGAGCGTGCCTGCAGGCTACACCGCCAGCGTGTTGTACCGCCTCGGTGACCCGATTGCCACGGGGGTGCCCGCTTACGTCAACGACGGCACCGACGCGGCCGCCACCTACGCCCAACGCGCTGGTGACCACCACGACGGCATGGAGTACTTCGGCATGAACGCGGCCGGCCAGTACGACCGCAACTCGTCCACCCGGGGACTGCTGGTAATGAACCACGAGGCCATCACCCCCTCGTACCTGCACCCCACCGGGCAAACCGTCGTTGGCGGTGTCCGCACCGTGGCCGACGAAGTGCTGAAAGAGTTCTTTGTGCACGGCGTCAGCGTGATTGAAGTGAACCGTAGCGGCAGCACGTGGAGCTACAACCAAGGCTCAAACTTCAACCGCCGCATCCACACCCTGACCGAGATCGACCTGGCTGGCCCGGCCCGTGGCAACGCGGCCATGATCACCAAGTTCTCGCCTACTGGCACCCGTACGCGCGGCACGGTGAACAACTGCGCGCACGGCTACACCCCCTGGTACACCTACCTGGCCTGTGAAGAAAACTGGGCGGGTTACTTCCGCCGCGTTGCCGCCACCGACAACGCCAACCGCAGCGCCAAGGAACTGGCCTCGTTTGGGCGCTACGGCGTCGCTGGCAACGGACGCGAGCTGTGGGCCACCGTAACCCCAGACACCGCCACGGACCTGTATGGCCGCTGGCGTGCCGAAGTCGTGGGCGCCACCGCTGCCGACGACTACCGCAACGTCGCCAACACCTACGGCTGGTGCGTCGAGATCGACCCGTTCAACCCCAACTCGGTGCCCAAGAAGCGCACCGCGATGGGCCGCAAGGCGCAGGAAGGTGCCTGGTTGGGCCCAGTCGTGGCCGGCCAGCCTCTGGTCTGGTACATGGGTGACGACTCGCAAAACGAGTACATCTACAAATACGTGTCCAATGCGGTCTGGGATCCCGCCGACGCGACCCGTGGCAGCGCCGCAGGCGACAAGTACCTGGACGACGGCAAGCTCTACGCCGCCCGCTTCAATGCTGACGGTACAGGCACCTGGCTGGAACTGCGTTTCGGAACCAACAACATCACAGCTTCATACGGGCCTTATGCCTTTACCGACCAGGCCGATGTGCTCATCAACGCACGCCACGCGGCCGACGCGGCCGGCGCCACCCGCATGGACCGACCCGAGTGGGCTGGCGTGAACCCAACCAATGGCGAGATTTATGTCACGCTGACCAACAACAGCTCGCGTACCGCCACCAACACCGACCCGGCGAACCCCCGTTTCTACGACAACGTCGCCACCAACGGCACCGTGACCCGTGGCAACCGCAATGGCCACGTCATCCGCATGGCCGAAGCGGCTGGCAACGCAGGAACGACGATGCGTTGGGATGTGTACTTGTTTGGCGCCCGATCGAACGCCCCCGCGTCTGCCAACATCTCCGCACTGACCGCCGACAACGACTTCTCCAGCCCCGACGGCCTGTGGTTCAGCAATGCGACCCCTGGCCTGCTGTGGCTGCAGACCGATGACGGAGCCTACACCGACGTGACCAACTGCATGATGCTGGCTGCCGTGCCAGGCCGCGTGGGCGACGGTGGTGCCCGCACCATCACCAACACCAACACGGCGGTCTCGCCAGCCACCACTGCCAACCAGGGTACGTTTGTGGGCGCCGCGCCGACCAACGCAACCCTGCGCCGTTTCCTGGTGGGCCCACGCGATTGCGAGATCACTGGCATCACCGAGTCGCCAGACGGTACGGCGATTTTTGTGAACATCCAGCACCCTGGTGAAAACGTGGTGCCATTGGCCAACTTCGCCACCAACACGTTCACCAGCTACTGGCCCTACAGCGCCGACGCAACCGCGACCGCCGACACCAGCGTGCCAGCCAACCGCCGCCGCCCACGCTCGGCCACCATCGTCATCACCAAAAACGGTGGCGGAAAAGTCGGCGTCTGAGCGCCGAGCTGAACCGAGCGCGCCGCCACACGGCGCGCCCCAGAGCCCAGCTTTGTGAAAAGCCGGGTTTTTTTCTGCCTGTTATTGCCGTAAGTGGCCGAGTGGCAACGCGCCACCGGCCTTCACCTCGCCCAGCGAAAAGCTGGTGTGCAGGTCTTTGACCTTGGGCAGGTTGATCAGCACCTCGCGCGCGAATTGGCTGAAGCTGTTGAGGTCGCGGCTGACCACCTGGAGCTCAAAGGTGCCGGTGCCGCTGATGTAATGGCAGGACACGATTTCGGGAATCTGGCGGATGGCCTCTTCCAGTTCGCGGGTCACATCGCCGGTGTTGCGTTCGGCGTCCAGCCGCACAAAGGCCAGCACGTCCAGCCCGATTTTGTGGCGGTTGATCTCGGCCCGGTAGCCGGTGATGAAGCCGGCCTCTTCCAGCGCCCGAACGCGTCGCCAGCAAGGTGCCGCCGACAAGCCCACCCGGTTGCTGAGTTCGGCGTTGGTGAGCCGTGCGTCGGTTTGCAGCTCGTGCAGGATGGCCAAGTCAAATTTGTCTAACGTTTCCATGGTGCCCGCCTTCACGCAAGATTCTTTCCAAGAATAGCGGTAAAAGGGCAAAGAAAGCAAACACCTGTCGGGCCATAGCTTCTACACTTTTCTCCACAACAGGAGACAACTTCGCCATGAACGCCCCGCTGCCAGAACACATCCGCCGCGCCCTGGAAACCGTCACCCTGGACGACAAATACAGCTTGGACCAAGGCCGCGCATTCATGAGCGGCGTGCAGGCGCTGGTCAAGTTGCCGATGTTGCAGCGCCAACGCGACTCCAAGTTGGGCAGGAACACCGCCGGGTTCATCAGCGGTTACCGGGGCTCGCCCTTGGGCGGTTACGACCAAGCGTTGTGGAAGGCCGCTCCTTTCCTCAAGGCCCAGAACATCGTGTTCCAGCCAGGTGTGAACGAAGAGTTGGCCGCCACCGCGTTGTGGGGCACGCAGCAGCTGGGCTTTGCGCCACCGGGCAGCAACAAGTTTGATGGCGTGTTTGGCATTTGGTACGGCAAGGGTCCCGGGGTGGACCGCTGTTCCGACGTGTTCAAACACGCCAACATGGCTGGCACCACGCCCTGGGGCGGGGTGATTGCGGTGGCCGGCGACGATCACGTGGCCAAAAGCAGCACGGCCGCGCACCAGAGCGACCACATCTTCAAGGCCTGCGGCTTGCCGGTGTTCTTCCCGACCAGCGTGCAGGAGATCTTGGACCTGGGCCTGCACGCTTTTGCCATGAGCCGGTTCTCCGGCGTTTGGGCCGGCCTGAAGACCATCCAGGAAATTGTGGAGTCCAGTTCCACCGCGATGATCGACCCCGACCGCGTCAACATCCACCTCCCAGAATTCGTGATGCCGCCCGGAGGCGTGCACATCCGCTGGCCCGACAACGCACTTGACCAGGAAGCGCGTCTGTTCGATTACAAGTGGTACGCCGCGCTGGCCTATGTTCGTGCCAACCGCCTGAACTACAACGCCATCGAAGGGCCGAACGACCGCTTTGGCCTGATCGCCAGCGGCAAGGCCTACAACGACACACGCCAGGCCCTGCTCGATTTGGGTCTGGACGACGCGGCCTGCGGCCAGATCGGTATCCGCCTGCACAAGGTGGGGGTCGTCTGGCCGCTGGAAGCACAAGGCACGCGCGAGTTCGCCACCGGCCTGCGCGAGATTTTGGTGGTGGAAGAAAAGCGCCAGGTCATCGAGTACCAGTTGAAAGAAGAGCTGTACAACTGGCGGGCGGACGTGCGTCCCAATGTGGTGGGCAAGTTCAACGAAGTCGAAGGGGACTTTTCCGGTGGCGAATGGAGCATGCCCAACCCCAGCGCCAACACCCTGCTGCGCGCCAACGCCGATCTGTCGCCCGCCATCATCGCCAAAGCCATCGCACAGCGGTTGAAGAAGCTCGGTGTGGATGGCGACATGATGGCCCGCATCGACGCGCAGCTCGCCCTTCTACAAGCGAAAGAACGCTCGCTGCAGGTGCTGGAGGTCAAAGCCGATCGCCAACCGTGGTTCTGTTCCGGCTGCCCGCACAACACCAGCACCAAGGTACCTGAGGGTTCACGCGCCATGGCCGGCATTGGCTGCCACTTCATGGCACTCTGGATGGACCGCAGCACCACCGGCTTCACCCAAATGGGTGGCGAGGGCGTGCCGTGGGTGGGCCAACAGCCATTCACCCAGGAGCGGCACATTTTTGCGAACCTGGGTGACGGCACCTACTTCCACAGCGGCATTCTGGCGGTGCGGCAAAGCATCGCGGCCGGCGTCAACATCACCTACAAGCTCTTGTACAACGATGCGGTGGCCATGACCGGGGGGCAGCAGGTCGGTGAGCGTCCTGAAGGGCACAGCGTGGTGCAGATCGCGCAAAGCATGCGTGCCGAGGGCGCCGCCAAGATCACCATCGTGACCGATGAGCCGGAAAAGTACGCGGGCGTCACTGGCATCCCCGACGGCATTGCCATCCAGCACCGCGACACGCTGGACGCGGTGCAGCGCGCTTTCCGCGAGATTCCTGGCACCACGGTCATCATCTACGACCAGACCTGCGCCACCGAGAAGCGCCGCCGCCGCAAGCGCGGCACGCTGGTGGACCCGGCGGTGCGTGTGGTCATCAACGAGTTGGTGTGCGAGGGCTGCGGCGACTGCGGCGTGCAAAGCAACTGCCTGAGCGTGGAGCCGCTGGAGACCGAGTTCGGCCGCAAACGCACCATCAACCAAAGCACCTGCAACAAGGACATCAGCTGTGTGAAGGGCTTCTGCCCGAGCTTTGTCACGGTGGAAGGGGGCCAGTTGAAAAAGAAAACCAAAAACGAGCAAAAAGCCTCGCCCTTTGACGACACGCTGTTTGGTGGCCCGCTCCCGTCACCTGTGTTGCCGCCGCTCGATGCGGGCGCCTGGGGAATTGTGGTGGCCGGCGTGGGCGGCACGGGCGTCATCACCATCGGCCAGTTGCTCGGCGTCGCCGCGCACCTGGAAGGCAAGGGCATCGTGACGCAAGACGCAGGCGGACTTGCACAGAAGGGCGGTGCGACCTGGAGCCATGTGCTGATTGCGCACAGCCAAGACGAAATTCGCACCACCCGCGTCAGCATGGCCGCGGCCGACCTGATCATCGGTTGTGATCCCATCGTCGCTGCCGGCAAGGAAACCGCGCTGCGCATGCGTGCTGGCCGCACCCATGTGGCACTGAACAGCCACAGCGTGCCCACCGCAGCCTTTGTGAAGAATGGCAACTGGAGAAACCCAGCCGATGATTGTGTGGCCTCTATTACCCAAGCCGTCGGCGCCGACGCCGTGGGATGCTTCGACGCCGACGCGGCCGCCGTGAAGCTGATGGGCGACAGCCTCTACACCAACCCCATGCTGCTGGGCTATGCCTGGCAAAAAGGGTGGGTGCCATTGACGCTGTCTTCGTTGCAACGCGCAATCGAGCTCAACGCGGTGGCGGTGGACAACAACCTTGCCGCTTTTGCCTGGGGCCGCCGCGCGGCACTGGACGCCGATCGTGTGGACACGCTGTGTGCGCCTGCGCAGGTTGTTCATTACCAGAAGCGTGACACCTTGGCCGATTCGGTGGCGCGCCGCGTGGAATTTCTCACCGGCTACCAAAACGCCGCTTATGCCGCGCAGTACGCGAACTTCGTCGAGAAAGTCCGCGTGGCCGAATCATCGCTGGGGAAAACCACCCTCAGTGAGGCCGTGGCCCGCAACCTGTTCAAGCTGATGGCCTACAAGGACGAGTACGAGGTGGCGCGGCTTCACTCAGACCCGGCCTTTCATGCGCGTGTCAACGCGATGTTCGAAGGCGACTTCAAACTCACTTACCACCTCGCGCCACCGCTTTTGGCCAAGACCAACGACAAAGGCGAACTGCAAAAACAGAAGTTCGGCCCCTGGGTGAAGACCGCCTTTCGCTTGCTGGCACCGCTGAAATTCCTGCGCGGCACCGCTTTTGACGTGTTCGGTCGCACCGAAGAACGCCGGACTGAGCGTGCGCTGATCGGTGAATACAGAGCCAGCCTGGACGGTTTGTTGCCGGGCCTAAGCGCCGCGAACCACAGCAGAGCGGTTGAACTCGCGCGCATACCCGAGCAAATCAAGGGCTTTGGCCATGTGAAGGCGCGCCACCTCAAGGCAGCGCGTGCGAAGTGGGCGACACTGTTGGCGGCCTGAGCCCACTCCGACTCAGGTTGGATTCGCCAGCCAGACCTCCAGGTCCGCCGCTTCCTGCGGTCCAATCGTGTCGCGCAGAAATCGCATCTGGTTGATGACCTGGACCGCGAACAAAATGCTTGATGCGCTGGCCCGGCGGACCCCGCGCCGGTCGTCTTCCGGGTTGGGGGCGTGGCAGTTGATGCAAATGGTTTGGTAGATCGCGCGTCCCCGGACGGCATTGCCTGCGGGTGCGACAGGGGCTGGTGCCGGCGCAGGTGCGGAGGCCGATGGCGCTGGGGCAGTTGTGTCACCGCCACCGCCGCCGCAGGCAGGCAACGCTACCAGCGCCGCCAGCAGAGCCAAGCGGGAGGGGATGGGGCTGGCGAGTTTCATGGCTCATGAGCGTAGTCACCGCGCATGAAAATCTGATGACGGCCTGACATCTCGGCGCTCAAAAGACTTGCAACGCCGCCGGGATTAGCCCGGAAGCGCTGGGAAGTGCCCCGCATACAATCGAATGTGGCCCTCCAGCGCCCGCCTCGCCGCGCGTTTGGGGACTTTTGTGTTCGGGCTTGCCACAGGCAGGCCCCAGATTGTGGAGTTGCCCGTGTTGATTTCGTCTGCTTTTGCCCAAACCGCGCCCGCTGCCGCCGCAGGTGGCGGCGACCTGATGTCCACGCTGACCGGCATGGCACCCATCGTGCTGATGTTTGTGGTGCTGTATTTCGTGATGATCCGGCCCCAGATGAAAAAGCAGAAGGAACACCGCGCGATGATTGACGCGCTGGCCAAGGGCGATGAGGTCGCTACCGCCGGCGGACTGCTTGGCAAGGTCAGCAAACTGGGCGACGCCCACCTCGGGCTGGAAATCGCCAACGGCGTGGAAGTGCAGATTCAGCGCAGCGCGGTGATCCAGGTGTTGCCCAAGGGCACCCTCTGAAACTGCTCCCGGCCCACCCATTAGAAGCGCGTTCATGAACCGTTACCCTGTTTGGAAATACGCGATCATCGTGGTCGCGCTGCTGGTGGGGGCGCTCTACACCCTGCCCAACTTTTTTGGCGAAGCGCCTGCGGTACAGGTGTCCAGTGGCAAGGCCACCATCAAGGTGGACAGCACCACACTCGCCCGCGTAACCGAGGCGCTCAAGGTCGCCGCGATCAAGCCCGACGTGTTGGCGCTCGAGGGCAGTTCGGTGCGTGCGCGCTTTGACAGCACCGACCTGCAGTTGAAAGCCAAAGACGCAATCGAGCGGGCGCTGATTCCCGACCCGACCGACCCGGCGTACGTGGTGGCACTGAATCTGGTGCCGCGTTCACCGACCTGGTTGTCCGCCCTGCACGCCGCGCCGATGTACCTTGGTCTCGACCTGCGTGGCGGGGTGCACTTCATGCTCCAGGTGGACATGCAAGCCGCGCTGACCAAAAAAGCCGAATCACTGACCAACGACATCCGCAGTGTGCTGCGTGAGAAAAACATCCGCCACAGCGGCATCAGCCGCAACGGTCAAGCCATTGAGGTCAGGTTCCGTGACGCCGCCATGCTGCAGGCCGCCAGCAACGTGTTTGCCGACCAGTTCACTGACCTGCAGGCCCAAGGTGGCCCAGACGGAACCGAGTACAAGCTCACCGCCGCCATCAAGCCCGAGGCCGCCCGCAGGGTGCAAGACCAGGCGCTGAAGCAAAACATCACCACGCTGCACAACCGCATCAACGAACTCGGGGTGGCCGAGCCGGTGATCCAGCAGCAGGGGCAGGACCGCATCGTGGTGCAACTGCCCGGGGTGCAAGACACTGCCAAGGCCAAGGACATCCTGGGACGCACCGCCACGCTGGAAGTGCGGTTGGTGGAGGACAGCGCAGAGGCCCGCAGTGCAGAGATCAATGCCGGTCCGGTGCCATTTGGTGCGGAGCGCTACTTGGAACGAAACGGCCAGGCGGTGATCGTCAAAAAGCAAGTGCTGCTGACCGGCGAGAACCTGACCGACGCCCAGCCAGGTTTCGACACCCAGACGCAGGAAGCCGCAGTGCACCTGACGCTGGATGCCAAGGGCTCCCGCATCTTTCGTGACGTGACCCGCGAAAACGTCGGTAAGCGCATGGCGATTTTGCTGTTTGAAAAAGGCAAAGGCGAGGTAGTGACTGCGCCTGTGATCCGTACCGAAATCGGGGGTGGCCGGGTGCAGATTTCCGGCCAGATGACCACGGTGGAGGCCAACGACGTGGCGCTGCTGCTGCGTGCAGGCAGCCTGGCCGCGCCGATGGAAATCATCGAAGAGCGCACCATCGGACCGAGCCTGGGTGCAGAGAACATCGCCAAGGGTTTCAACAGCGTGGCCTGGGGCTTCCTCGTCATTGTGTTGTTCATGTCCGCCTACTACATGCTGTTTGGCCTGTTCTCCGGCATCGCGCTGGCTGTCAATTTGCTCCTGTTGGTGGCGGTGCTGTCCATGCTGCAGGCAACGCTCACGCTGCCCGGTATGGCCGCCATGGCACTGGCGCTGGGCATGGCCATCGACTCTAACGTGCTGATCAATGAGCGTGTGCGGGAAGAGCTGCGCAACGGCGCATCGCCGCAAGCGGCCATCAACGTGGGTTACGACCGCGCTTGGGCCACGATTCTGGACTCGAACATCACCACACTGATCGCCGGGTTGGCGCTGCTGGCCTTTGGCTCCGGTGCGGTGCGTGGCTTTGCGGTGGTGCATTGCATTGGCATTCTGACCAGCATGTTCTCAGCCGTGTTCTTCTCGCGCGGCTTGGTGAACTTCTGGTACGGCAGGCAGAAAAAACTCAAGAGCGTGTCGATCGGCACGGTCTGGAAATCCGGCACCGGCAGCGCCGTAGCCAAAGCAGACTGAGCGGAAAAGGGCAGATCCATGGAGTTCTTCAAAATCCGCAAAGACATCCCGTTCATGCGCCACGTGCGCGTGTTCAACGCGATCTCGTTTGTGACCTTTCTGGCGGCGGTGTTCTTCCTGTTCAGCCGTGGCCTGCATTTGTCGGTGGAATTCACCGGCGGTACCCTGATGGAGGTCAGCTACTCGCAGCCGGCTGAGCTGGAGAAGGTGCGCGGTGTGGTGGCTGGTCTGGGCTACGCCGATGTGCAGGTGCAGAACTTTGGCACCGCGCGGGACGTGCTGATCCGTCTGCCAGCCCAGAAGGGCACCACTTCGGCCCAGCAGAGCGACCAGGTGTTGACCGCGCTCAAGCAGGTCACACCCGATGTGACATTGCGCCGCACCGAGTTCGTTGGCCCGCAGGTTGGTCAGGAGCTGGTGGAAGATGGTCTAAAAGCGCTCGCCGTGGTGATCATCGGCATCATGGTCTATTTGGCGTTCCGCTTTGAGTGGAAGTTCTCGGTGGCGGCGATTGTCGCCAACCTGCACGACGTGGTCATCATCTTGGGCTTTTTTGCCTTTTTCCAGTGGGAGTTCTCGCTCGCGGTGCTGGCGGCTGTGCTGGCCGTGCTGGGCTATTCAGTCAACGAATCGGTGGTGATTTTTGACCGCATACGCGAGAACTTTAAGCGCTACCGCAAGATGACGCCCGAGCAGGTCATTGACAACGCGATCACGTCCACCATCAGCCGCACCATCATCACCCACGGCTCGACGCAAATCATGGTGCTGTCGATGCTGCTGTTCGGTGGCCCCACGCTGTTTTACTTCGCGTTGGCGCTGACCATCGGCATCTGCTTTGGCATTTACTCGTCGGTGTTTGTGGCGGCCGGTATCACGCTGTGGCTCGGCATCAAGCGCGACGATTTGATCAAGTCCACCGACAAAAAAGACAAGGGCGATCCGTCCGATCCGAACGCCGGCGCCACCGTCTGACGCGCTTACACTGCCAATGTGACCCCGTTGTCTCCCCGTCCTCCTGTGGCGTCTCTGGCGCTTGCGGTGCAGGCGCGGGAGCGGTTCGCCCACGTGGCGTGTGCGGGCCTGCCTTTGCTGGCCGCCGCCATCTTGAAGCGGCTGGAGGAGCTGGTGGAGCAAACTGGCAGCGGGCGCGACACCCAGGTGCGTCGCGACGCCTGGGTCGCCTTCCGGGAGCAGGGACCCACTTGGGTGCGCCAGACCACCGCCGCCTGGCAAGGTGCGCTGCGGCCCCAGGCCGCAACGCACCCCCGAGGTGCCGACGCCAAAAAAACAACCTTTGAGCTGATGGGCAAGGACGTGGTGGAAAACCACATCCTCTCGTCCCGACTCAGCCTGTCGCTGCTTGACCATGTGTCCTGGGAGTTGAGCGACCTGCGCCTTCGGGTGCAGCACTTGGAAGCCACGGGCGACCTGCCTCCCAACGACATCTTGCGGCCTGAGGTATTGGCCCAGCAGTTGGTCGCGCAGTGGTTGGCGTGTCAGCTGTCCCACGCTGCCTGGAACCTGCTGCCCGATGTCTGGCCGCAGCACTTGGCGCCGGTGCTGGTAGAGGCCTACCACGCCGCCAACGTGTTGCTGATCGACGCCGGCGTGATGGCCGAAATCGACCTGCGGCCGCTGGTGCGGCGCACCGAGTGGGGCGGCATCGAGCCGTTTGTCACCGTGCGGTCGCCTGCCCAGGCCAGCGCCAACCCGCCGCAGCCGCCGGCCACCAAGCCAGCCCGCGCGACGCCAGACGCCGACGAACTGGCCCAGATGCCTCAGCGTGCCGAGAGTGTGTTGGGCGAGCTGATGCGGGTCTTGGGCGACCATGTCAGCGAGTTCAAACCCACCCAATCGCGTGCGCCCGCGCCGGGCTTGTCGCCGGCGCTGTTCAATGCCCTGCGCACTCACCCGGCCAGCACGACACTGGACTTGACCGCCGAGCCGCATGCCGACGCCAGTCAGGCCCCAGCCCAGGTCAAGCAACTGGCCACCTCGCTGCGCCAGCGCAGCGCCGAACTGAAGCAACACGCGACGAATTCGAGCGAGAAAGCCACCATCGAGGTGGTGGCGCTGATGTTCCAGAGCATCCTGACCGAAGAGCGCATCCCCGCAGTGATCCGGGTCTGGTTCGCGCGCCTTCAAATGCCGGTGCTGCGGGTGGCTTTGGCTGAGCCCGCGTTCTTCAGCACGCTGAACCACCCGGCGCGCTTGTTGATTGACCGCATGGGCGCGTGCGCCATGGGGTTTGACGCCGCCACCGTGAATGGGCAGGCGCTGGAGCAGGAGATCCGCCGGGTGGTGCAGGTCATTGAGCAGTACCCTGAGACTGGTCGCCGGGTGTTTCAATTGGTGCTCGACGAGTTCCAGAAATTCCTGGCGAAACACCTGACCTCACCCGACACCACCCAGCGCGTGGTCACGGTGGCGCAACAGGTCGAACAGCGTGAGACGCTGTCGATCCAGTACACCATTGAGCTGCGAAACTTGCTGAAAGACATGCCGGTGCGCGAGTCGGTGCGCGACTTTCTGTTCAAGATTTGGGCCGAGGTGCTGGCCATGGCGGACATCCGCAACGGCCCGCAACACGCCGATACGCTGGCGCTCAAACGCTCTGCGGCCGATTTGGTGTGGGCGGCCAGCGCCAAACCCACCCGGCACGAACGGGCGCGGGTGATTGC
>CAZANT010000034.1:0-13247 GCA_964486575.1 uncultured Burkholderiaceae bacterium
ATCACGGAAGGCCAGAAGGCCGTGGCCGGCAATCAGTGCCACCACAGCGTACGAGCCCTTTACCCGCCGGTGCACGTTACGCACCGCGGTAAACACGTCCTCAGGCTTCAGCGTGAGACCACGGGTGGATTTCTCCAGTTCGTGCGCCAGCACATTCAGCAGCACCTCGGAATCGCTCTCCGTGTTGATGTGCCGGTGGTCGGTGACAAACAGCTCTGTTTTCAGTGCCTTGGCGTTGGTCAGGTTGCCGTTGTGCACCAGCACGATGCCGAACGGCGCGTTCACGTAGAACGGCTGCGCCTCTTCTTCGCTGTAGGCGTTGCCGGCGGTGGGGTAACGTACCTGGCCCAGGCCACAGGTACCCGGGAGCGCGCGCATGTCACGGGTGCGGAACACGTCGCGCACCATGCCCTTGGCCTTGTGCATGAAGAACTTGCGTTCCTGTTGGGTGACGATGCCGGCGGCGTCCTGGCCACGGTGCTGCAGAAGCAGCAACGCGTCATAAATCAGCTGGTTGACTGGGGCGTTGCTGACAACGCCGACGATTCCGCACATGTTTCAATCCTTGGGTTAGGAAGGCAGGTGTTTGCCAAACGCTTCCGGCAACATGGGTTTCAGGGTTTTCAGTGCACCGGTCAGCATACCGGCACCGACCGACTGCTGCCACCACAGGCTGGTCTTCATCGGCGTGGCGTTCATCACCACCGCCGCGCCCAGCAGCACAATCGCGCCACGCAGCGCACCAAACAACGCACCCAGCGCCCGGTCTACCGGCCGCAGGCCCACGGCCTCCACCAGCTTTTTGGTGAGCCAGGCGACCAGACCGCCAACGAAAGCGGTGCCAATGAAAATCATGACAAAAGCCACGGCGTAACGCACCGCTTCGCCGGCACCGGCCAACGCGGGCAGTTTGGCAGCCAATGCAGGGGCCCACCACTGCGCCAAAAAGAAGGCCGCAATCCAACCCATGACCGATAGCACCTCGTACACCAACCCGCGCCAGGCGCCGAGCAGGAGCGAAAAGCCGATCACGGCCAACAGCACCCAGTCAACCGTCCCGATGTTGGTCATCACAGCGTCAGAATGGCCGCTGGCAGGTTGAGGGCCTTGATCTTTTTCGCGGCTTTGTCGGCCTCGGCGCGGGTGGGGTACGGCCCCACACGCACCCGAATGCGGCGCCCCTCGGGGGTTTCGGCGACGTGGGTGTAGGTTTTCAACCCGGCCGCCTCAACACGCAGCCGGGTTTCACGGGCCTTGGTCTGGTCGGCAAAGGCGCCAATCTGCACCACAAACCGGCTGTCGGCCGGGGATTTTTCGGCGCCTTCCAGCAGGGCACGGGCGCGTGCTGCCTCGTCGGGTTTGGCGCGAACTTCTGATTTGGTATCTGACGCCACCACGCGGGGCACTGAAGCCGCTTCCTTTTTCATAGCAGAAACTTCAGGCTTCACTGTGGCTTGAGGCTTTTTTTGCTCGATATTCTCGGATATCACCTGTTCCCGGGGTGCCAAGCTGGCCGACGCGGCCACTCGGCCGTTGCCCGGGTTGGTGGCTGCAGTCGCAGGAATCGCCAGTGGTTTGGCTTTGGCCTTGTCGGGGATGTCGATCGGGATGTCCACCGCCACCGGGCGGGGCTGGGTGTCAAACAGCAGCGGGAACCCAACCACCCCCACGGCCACCAACACCACCGCGCCGATCAACCGGTGTTTGGCGCGCTGGCGAAGCGCCTCCACACTGTCGGTCGGGCCGACGCCGACGGTGGCGTCGCGGGTGGCTTTCTGGCCGGGTAAACGGAGCTTGAAGAGGGCCATGCGTGCGGGTTGCGGTAGACAGGTGGCTGGCCAGACAGTCGGCCGTAAAACAGTATCGGGCGCTTTCAGGCCAGGTGTTTGGCCTGCATGCGCGGTACCCCGTCCTTCAGCACGCCACCCACGGTGTAGAACGACCCGAAAACCACGATTCTATCAGTGGGGTCTGCCGCTGCCATGGCCGCTTGCAAGGCCACCATGGGGTCGGCATGGGTGCTGGCAGTCACGCCACGCGGCGTGCCAGACGCGGGGGGCAGCGCCTGCCAACGGGTTACCAAATCGGCCGCCGAGGCCGCCCGTGGCGTGGGTAAATCGGTGAAATACCAGCAATCAATCAGCGGCTGAACGCGGCTGAGCATGGGGCCGAGGTCCTTGTCGGCCATGGCGCCAAAGACCGCGTGGGTACGTGGGTGGAACCCCATGGCGTCCAGGTTGGCGGTGAGTGCCGCCACCGAATGGGGGTTGTGCGCCACGTCCAGCACCAGCGTCGGCTGGCCTGGCACGATCTGGAAGCGACCGGGCAACTCCACCAGCGCCAGCCCATTGCGCACTGCCTGCGCGGTCACCGGAATCTGCTCGCGCAATGCCTGCAGGGCTGCGAGTACGCCAGACGCATTCACCAGCTGGTTGGCACCACGCAGCGAAGGGTAGGCCAGTCCGCTGTAGCGTCGCCCCCGGCCTGCCCAGCCCCACTGCTGCTTGTCACCAGAGAAATTGAAATCCACACCCAAACGCCAGAGGTCTGCTCCCAGACTGGCGGCGTGGTCCAGCACGCTTTGGGGTGGCACCGGGTCGCTGACCACCGCAGGCTTGCCGGCGCGCATGATGCCGGCTTTCTCAAAGCCAATCCGCTCGCGGTCAGGCCCGAGCAGTTCGGTGTGGTCAAGGTCAATGCTGGTGATGACGGCGCAATCGGTGTCGATGACATTGACCGCGTCCAGCCGGCCACCCAAACCCACCTCCAACACCACCACGTCCAGGTCGGCTTGCTGCAGATGGTGCAACAGGGCCAGTGTGGTGAACTCGAAATAGGTCAGACTGGTGGCTTGCCCGTCAGCCTGTCGGGCGGTCTCGACCGCCTCAAAACTGGGCAACAGGTCGGGTGCAGGCACTGCGGCACCGCGCACCCGGCAGCGTTCTTCAAAATGCACCAGGTGCGGCGAGGTGTACACCCCGGTGCGGTAACCCGCCTGCAGCAAGATGGCTTCCAGCATGGCGCAGGTCGAACCCTTGCCGTTGGTGCCCGCAACAGTGATCACCGGGCAGCCAAAACGCAGGCCGAGCCGGTCGGCGACCTCCTGCGTTCGCGCCAACCCCATCTCGATGGCGACTGGGTGCAGCCGCTCGCAGTGGGCGAGCCATTCGTCTAATGTGTGCATGGCGCGATTGTCGCGCAGGCACAATGGCGACATGGTCACCCTCTACGGAATCCCGAACTGCGACACGGTCAAAAAAGCCCGCACCTGGCTGACCGGGCACGGTATGCCCCACCAATTCCACGACTTCAAAAGACAAGGTGTGCCCGTTGCTGAACTGGACCACTGGCTGACCGCGTTGGGCTGGGAAAAGGTGGTCAACCGCCAGGGCACAACATGGCGCAAGCTGGACGCTGCGGTGCAGACCAGCGTGACAGACGCCGCCAGCGCCAGGCCGCTGCTGCTGGCCCAGCCCAGCCTGATCAAGCGGCCCGTGGTGGCCTGGCCTGGGGGCAAGGTGACTGTGGGATTCCAGCCCGACGAGTGGTTGGCACGCGCCGCCTGACACGCCGACGCGATCTTTTACACGGGGTTTACTGAACTCGCGTTGCGAATGCCGTTCAAAGTAGGAAAATAAAAACTTATCCGCTGTACCCGGCGGGCATGCACGCAAGAAAGGTTCACACCATGAAAAAACTCATTTTGGCTTCTGCCATAGGCGCCATCGGCAGCTTGGCCATGGCGCAAGACGTGGGCCGTGTGATCTCCAGCACGCCCGTGGTGCAGCAATACCCCGTCGCGCGCCAGGTCTGCAACAACACCCAAGTACTGGTTCAACAGCCCAAGTCAGGCGGTGGTGCGCTGCTGGGTGCGGTGGCTGGTGGGGCTGCGGGCAACGCGATTGGTGACGGTGGCGGCCGGGCCATTGCCACGCTGATTGGCCTGGTGGGCGGCGCACTGGTGGGCGACCGCATCGAAGGCGACAGCGCCCCCCAGTACCAGAACGTCCAGCAGTGCGGCAACCAGACGTTTTACGAGAACCGCACCGTGGCCTACAACGTGGTCTATGAGTTCGCTGGCAAGCAATACCAGGTGCAAATGCCCAACGACCCCGGCCCAACGGTGCCATTGCAGGTCACTCCGGTGGGGGGCTCAGCGGGCAACTACAGCCAGGTACCGCCTCCGGTGGCCGTGACACCCAGCTACCCTGGCCCGGTGTACTACCCAGCGCCCGTCACCGCCTATCCGGTGTACCAGCGGCCTTACTACGCGCCGATAGGCTTGAGCCTGAACCTCGGGTTTTCCAACAGCCGCGGCCACTGGCGCTGAGCTGCGGCGAGGCGCTGGGAAGCCGGCAAACGGCCCGCCGACCTTCAACGCGTCGTCAGCACGCGGCCTGAAAACAGCACTGGGCCTGTGGGCCCGCCATCCCGAACCCCGCCCTTGGGCTCCAGGCTGATGGCCAGCGCCGGCGCGGAGCGCACTTGCTCGTCGTTGGCCGCTAGCCGGGTCTGGGCGTTGCCATCCAGTACCCCCAGCGACGTCGGGCCACCCGATGCGGGCAAGGCCCACAATTGCAGCGACTTGTCTGTGGCTTCCTGGTAACCGCCAACGCGCTTGAGCACCAGCGCCTGTTGCCGGGCATCAAAAGTCACCAGCATCGACGCATTGAATTTGCCGTCGGCCAGCACGGCAACATAGGTAATGTCGGGCTGGGCCTTGAGTTGCGCCGTCAGTGCAAGGTTCTGCCCCTCCAGCGCCTCGCGCTGCGAGACCAGTTCGGCATTGGCCGCGCGGGTCTGGGCCAGTTGGCTGGCCTGCTGGTCCAGCAGACGGCTTTGCTGCACACCCACCACCAGACCGGCCACGGTGGCCAGCGCACCGGCAGCGGCGGCACTGCGCCACCAGCCCGACACGCCGCGGGACGCAGCAGCTCTGGGCTGCGGGACGACGACGCTGGCTTTTTGGCGTTCGATATCCACCGCATTGGCAATTCGTTTCCACACATTGGCACTGGGCACTTCGCTGCGTTGCAATTCGGTGAGCGAAGCCATGCGTTCTTGCCAGAGCAGGGCCTGGGTGCGAATGGTCACGCTCTCGCGAGCCAGGGCCTCAAAACGACGGCGCGCACCGCCGCGCAAGGTGCCGAGGGCATAGCTGGCAGCCAGCTGTTGCAGCAGATCGGGGTGGTTGGTCAGGGTCATGGGGGCGTACTCGAGATGGTCTGTGGGCGGCGCGCTCAAGCCACGCGAGCCATGCACTGGCGCAACTGGTCCAGGCCACGCCGAATCCAGGTCTTGACGGTGCCGAGTGGCAGCTTGAGCTGGGCGGCCAGTTCGTTGTGGCTGAGGTCGCGCATGTAGGCCAAGCTCACCACCTCGCGCTGCTTGTTCTCAAGCCGGCTCAGGCACTGGCGCAGTGCGGTGGCCTGCTGGCTGGCCTGGGTGGCGTCCATCGGGTCGGCGGCGTTGCTGGCGAGCGTGTCGCTCATGAACTCGTCCAGCTCCAGGGTCACGTCCACCCGTTCGCTGTTGCGGCGGCGCAAGAAATCCAGCGAGCGGCTGCGCACAATCACCCCCATCCAGGCCATAGGGGGACTGAGCACTGAGCGGTAATCGCCCGCAATGCGCCAAATATTCAGGTAAGCGTCCTGCAGCGCGTCTTCAGCCCACTCACGGTTGTTGAGCACGCGCAGGGCCACGCCGTAAAGCCGCTTGGCAGTCAGGTCGTACAGCTCGCGCAGTGCCAGCGACGCGTCGGCGTCCCGTGGGGCGATTCGGATCAGCAGTGCAGTCAATTGGGTGTCTGTGGGTTCATCGACCATGGAAAAAGAACCGGTTTGAAAGACTTACGCGAACGCGCGCGCTGCGGATTCAGGTGACTTGTCGCTCAGCCTGAAAATTGGGGAGGCCACCCTAGCCTAACCCAAGCCTTGAAGTCACCACAAGCCGGTAAGGAGGTGTCCTTGCTGCGCACCGTTAAAATTGCGAGTTACCTATCCACCAGCCCATCTGCACGGCCACCCATGACCACCGAACAATTCAGCGGCGTTTCTGTCGCCACCAAAGCCAATGTGTATTTCGACGGTAAGTGCGTCAGCCACAGCATCACGCTGGCCGACGGCACCAAGAAAAGCGTCGGCGTGGTGCTGCCCGCCACACTGACGTTCAACACCGGTGCACCCGAGATCATGGAATGCACTGCCGGCGCCTGCGAGTACAAGCTGGCCGGCAGCGAGGTGTGGGTGAAGTCGTCAGCCGGTGAAAAATTTGCCGTGCCGGGCAACTCCAGCTTCCAGATCCGGGTGACCGAGGCCTACCACTACATCTGCCACTTCGGTTGAACGGCATGGGCACGATTCTGCAAAACGTTCCGGTCGGCCAAAAGGTCGGTATCGCTTTTTCCGGTGGGTTGGACACCAGCGCCGCGCTGCACTGGATGAAACTCAAGGGCGCCCTGCCGTACGCCTACACCGCCAACCTCGGCCAGCCCGACGAACCCGATTACGACGAGATTCCGCGCAAGGCGATGGAGTACGGCGCCGAGAAAGCCCGGCTGATCGACTGCCGCTTGCAACTCGCGCAGGAAGGCATTGCCGCGCTGCAGGCCGGCGCCTTCCACATCAGCACCGCCGGCATCACTTACTTCAACACCACACCCCTGGGTCGCGCCGTGACCGGCACCATGCTGGTGGCGGCGATGAAGGAGGACGACGTGCACATCTGGGGCGATGGCTCCACCTTCAAGGGCAACGACATTGAGCGCTTCTACCGCTACGGCTTGCTCACCAACCCGTCCTTGCGCATCTACAAACCCTGGCTCGACCAGCTGTTCATTGACGAACTGGGCGGCCGCGCCGAAATGAGCGCCTTCATGACGCAGCACGGCTTTGGCTACAAGATGAGTGCCGAAAAAGCCTACAGCACCGACAGCAACATGCTGGGTGCCACGCACGAGGCCAAAGACCTGGAACATCTGAACAGCGGCATCCGCATCGTCAACCCCATCATGGGCGTGCCCTTCTGGAAAGACGACTGCGTAGTCAAGGCGGAAGAGGTGACGGTGCGCTTTGAAGAGGGCCAGCCGGTGGCGCTGAACGGCCAGACCTTTTCCAGCCTGGTGGATTTGATTCTGAAAGCCAACGAGATCGGTGGCCGCCACGGCCTGGGCATGAGCGACCAGATCGAGAACCGCATCATCGAGGCGAAGAGCCGCGGCATCTACGAGGCCCCGGGCCTGGCGCTGCTGTTCATCGCCTACGAGCGGCTGGTCACCGGCATCCACAACGAAGACACCATCGAGCAGTACCGCGACAACGGCCGCAAGCTGGGCCGCCTGCTGTACCAGGGCCGCTGGTTCGACCCGCAGGCCATCATGCTGCGCGAAGCCGCCCAGCGCTGGGTGGCCCGCGCCATCACCGGCGAGGTGACGCTGGAACTGCGTCGCGGTAACGACTACAGCCTGCTCAACACCGACAGCCCCAACCTGACCTACAAGCCCGAACGGCTGAGCATGGAAAAGGTGGAAGACGCGCCTTTCTCACCGCTGGACCGCATTGGCCAACTGACCATGCGCAACCTGGACATCATCGACACGCGGGAGAAGCTGGGCATCTACGCCAAGACCGGCCTGCTGTCGGTCGGGGCGGGGACGGCCCTGCCGCAGTTGGGCAGCGACAAGGCGTAAGACAACCAGGCCGCATTTGCGGCCTGGTTTGTTTTGGGGCTTGCATCTCCACCGGCTGCAAGCAGGCGTGTTCTCCCAACCCGGCTTCATCGGATGCGCCAATGGCCGATAAGACCTCAGCGGCGTTGGCAAACACGCCGGTCCACCCCCATCGGAGAGCAAACCAGGGTGTCCCCTCACAACATCATTGATACCGGCCAGGGCAATCGGATCGACATCGATCCCACGGCGCGACTGGAAGCTGACCATGCCATCGTTCTAAAGGGCGATGGCCATGTGCTGAGAATCGGCGCCCGGGCCGTCGTTCGCGCGCTGAGCATTCACATCAGCGGCAGCGAAAACGCGCTGGACATCGGCGCCGACTGTGATCTGCGGGGTGCGCTGCATTTGCGCCAAAGCGGTTCACGGCTCCGCATCGGCGCCCACAGCACTTTTGTCGGCGGCTACCTTTTTGCCATGGAGGGACGGCTGCTGGACGTGGGTGAAGACTGCATGTTCTCCAGCGCCGTTGTTGTCCGCACGTCGGACGAACACTCCATCTGCGACAGCGCCACCGGCGCACGGCTGAACGCGGCTCGGGATGTCCTGATTGGCCGCCACGTCTGGCTGGGTGAAGGCGTCACACTGGCCAAAGGCGTGATCGTGCCGGAAGGCTGTGTGGTCGGTGCGCGGGCCTACGTGAGCAAACCGCTCACTCGGCCAAATGCCGTGTACGCCGGCTCCCCGGCCCGACTGGTGCGCGAAGGGGTGCGCTGGCGCCGGGAGTTGATGGACGCCGCAGAAGAAACCGCCAATCCCCTGTAAGCGCTGGCCGTCGACGGCAGTTCGCACTACCCCACCCGAAACAAATCATTCAACGCTTTCCCCGACGCAGCCCCCGCCAGCCCGTCGAACCGCCCCTCCTCTTGCAGCAACTTGGCCGCCCGCATGAAGCCACCCCACGCCGCGCGGGCCAATGCGCCGCCGACGCTGACGCGGCGCACGCCCAATTCGGCAAGGTCGTTCAGCGTGAGGTCGATGGCGGAGGCCACCAGCAAATTCACAGGCTTCGGTGCGACGGCTCGCACCACAGCGGTGATCTGTTCGCGGGTCTGGATGCCGGGGGCATACAGACAGTCGGCGCCAGCGTCGGCATAGGCTTGCAGGCGTGACAGGGTGTCGGGCAAATCGGGTCGGCCAATGAAGAAGTTTTCGGCGCGGGCGACCAGCAAGGTGTCGCCGCCGGCCTGGTCGATCGCGCGGCGGGCGGCCCGCACCCGGGCCACGGCGGTGGGAATGTCAAACAGCGGGTCCTTGGGGTTACCGGTAGCGTCTTCAATCGAAAGGCCAGCGACGCCGGTATCCACAGCCAAGCGCACGTTCTCCGCCACCGCATGTGGGGTGTTGCCAAAACCGTTTTCAAAGTCAGCATTCACCGGCAGGTCGGTGGCCTGCACCATCTCGCGCAGGTGCGCCAGCACCTGATCACGCGACATGGCGCCGTCGGCCTGGGCGTGCGACCAGGCAAAGCCGGAACTGGTGGTGGCCAGTGCCGCGAAACCCAGCGTTTGCAAGTAACGGGCGCTGCCGGCATCCCAGGGGTTGGGTATGACAAAGCAGCCCGACTGGTGTAACTGTTTGAAAGCCAGACGTTTGGCTGTTACGCAGGCTAAGGAGTGAGTCATGTTCATCGCCTGAAAAGCCCCTGTGAAGGGGTGAGGTTGGGGTGCGTATTGCCGCACGCGATTCGTCGGGTATTGACACACTGCCACACTGCGTTGGTCAACTGGCCTCGGCTGATTGGCGTTGTTGCACTACCACTGAACTACTCCGAAAGAGAGTCTCGCATGAATACATCTCCAACCCGTCGCCGCTTCATCACCCTGGTGCCCGTTGCAGGCGCGGCCTTTGTGGCGGCTGGCCATGCCTTGGCTGCCGGCCATTCTGGCGCCGCCATGGTGGACGAAAAAGACGCCAGCGCGGTCGCACTGGCTTACGTGGCCGACGCCGCGAAAGCCGACAAGACCAAGGTCAAAGCCCCCGCTGGAAGCAACTGCGGCAACTGTGGGCTGTACACCGGCAAAGCTGGCGACCCGGCCGGTGGCTGCGGCATTTTCCCGGGCAAGCAGGTGTCGGCCAAGGGCATTTGCTCCGCTTACAACAAGAAGGCCTGAGCGGCGGCGTTGCCAAACGCCGGCTCTGTGACGAGGCGCCTGCGGGCGCCTTTTTCACGCCCTCGGGGTCGTTCTCACACCCAGCCTTGCCGCCACCGGGCGGTGTCGCGCAGTTCGCGCCAGTCGATGCGCTGAACTGCCTTGGAGTACACCGCTTCTACCTCCACCCAGACGATAGCCGTTTCCGGCGGCTCGGGCTCAATCACTTTGCTGACCAGATAGTGCTTGTTGCGTGCAACCGGCGTGACCGCCGTCCATTTCGTCAAGAGCAGTTTTTTGGGGTGCAGCGGGTTCATGGGAGATTGGCCTGGGCCAGGCGGCGGCTGGCCAGTTGCGACAGAATTCATGCCATGGTGCCACAGGCACCCCCACCCACTGTTTGATCCAACACATACCCATGCAAGAAGACGAACGCTGCTGCGGCACAGGCACCTGCATCATCGACGCCGAGGGCCGTTGCTGGTGCGGCCAGCAATGGAACGGCCAAACCATGTGTTTCCCCCCTGCAGACGCCCCTGCCCAAGCCGGCACGCCTGCAACGAGCCACGTCGCCGCTGACAAACATAAGCCCGCACTTCGATGACCCGAATGAGCCCGTCCAGCGCTGGCGGCGTGGCCGAAACGATCCAGCTCCATGCGGACCACAGCGTGCGTTGTGTGGTCCACAGCCACACCCTGCCTTGGCAAGCCTCACCCTCGCCGGCGGTGGAGCGCCGCCTGCTGGAGCGAGACGGTGGCGAGGTGGCCCGCGCCACCAGCGTGGTGCGCTATGCGCCGGGGGCCCGCTTCAGTGAACACGCGCATTCGCTGGGCGAAGAAATCCTGGTGCTCGACGGCACGCTGAGCGACGAGGCGGGCGACTACGGCCCGGGCACCTACCTGAAGAACCCACCCGGTTCGCGCCACGCGCCTTACAGCGAGGGCGGTTGCACGCTGTTCGTGAAACTGCGGCACCTGGACTTGCTGGACAACGAGCGGGTGGTGGTGAACGCACAAACCGCAGCCTGGCGGCAGGGATTGGTGCCAGGCTTGCAGGTGCTACCGCTGAGCCAATTTGCCACCCAGCATACGGCACTGGTGCGCTGGGCCCCCGGCACATTTTTCAACCCGCACCGGCACTTTGGCGGGGAAGAGATTTTTGTGGTGGAAGGCGTGTTTTCAGACGAGCACGGCGACTACCCGGCTGGCAGCTGGCTGCGCAGCCCGCACCTGAGCCAGCACCAGCCTTTCAGCCGCGAGGGCTGTCTGATATGGGTCAAAACCGGGCATTTGCTGCCGCATTGAGGCAGTTGCAGCGCATCCAGTTACTCCTGGATTCATAGCTTCACCGTCAGTAATATTAAGGGCTTGGAGTCGATTTGGCTTGATTTCCACCGCCAACACGGTACGACTGGGCTTTCAGCAAGCCTCAGCCGTCTTCGCTTCAATCCCCCCCGCCGCAGCCCCCGCCATTCCCACCACCGTCGGACGACCCGGCATCACCTCCGCTGCTGTCACTGCCGCCAAAACCGTCGGCATCCCCGCTGTGACTGCTGTCTGAAAAGTGGGTGCCACAGTAGACAGCACCACCATCCCCATCGTTCCGGCGCTGGAACGCGTTGCCGCAGTCAGCGGCGTAGACAAAGCCGTTGGGAATCGCCAGCTTGGCGTCGAGCGCGAACAGCAAGGGCAAGCGGGTCGGTGTGCGTGGCGCGATCGCTTCGTCACGGCAGGCCCAGTACCAGGCGCGGCGCAGGCCATCGTTGCTGCTGGCGCGCGGGCCCAGCACTTCGGCCGGTGTGTGGTGCAAGAAATGGCCCAGGGCCAGCTCGCACCAGTCACTGTAGGCCTTGGTGTGCAAAATGAACTCGTGCCACACCGCGTCCACCGCACGGGAGGGCATGGCCACAAACTTACGGCGGCTGCGCAGGCAAGCCAGAAAAAACTGGCGCAGGCCACGCTCCACCAAATCGCAGTCTTTGGCGCTCAGGTGAGGGTAGGTCTCGCGCAGCTTGCGCTTCAGAAACTGCGGCAGCGGCGCTTCCCGCACCACCTGTTCGCGCTGCCAGCGCAGCCAGACGCTGAACAACACACACGCCACCAATGACACCACCAGTGCCGCCCCATGCCCCTTCAGCGGCCACACACCCCACCAGACACCCAGCGCCAGCGCGGCCCAAGCCACACCAAAAGCCCACAGCAGGCGGCGGTGGTGGCGCAGAAGGGTGTGCTGCCAGCGGGTCATGGGCGCTACGTCAAATCACGACTGGCTCCGGCTCCAGCCGGATGCCAAAACGTTCGTACACGCTGGTCTGGATCGCGCCGGCCAGCGTCATCACCTCGCCACCGGTGGCACCGCCGCGGTTCACCAGCACCAGGGCCTGCCTTTCGTACACGGCGGCCTGCCCCACCGATTTGCCCTTCCAGCCGCAGGCGTCGATCAGCCAGCCGGCGGCGAGCTTGATGTTGCCGTCCACCATCGGGTAGTGCACCAGCCGGGGCTCGCGGGCGATGATGTCGGCGCACTGCTCGGGGGTGACCGTCGGGTTCTTGAAGAAGCTGCCGGCATTGCCCACCACCTGCGGGTCGGGCAGCTTGGCGCGGCGGATCGCGCAGACCCAGTCGAAAATTTGCTGCGCGCTGGGCTGAGTGATGCCAGTCTCAGCGATTTTTTTCTCCAAATCGGCGTAGCCCAGCACCGGTTTCCAGGGCTTGGGCAGGCGCATTCGCACGTGGGTGATGAGTGCCTTGCCCGCCAAACCCAGGTCACCCGGCCGCGTGGGGGTGTGCTTGAACACCGAATCGCGGTAGCCAAAGGCGCATTGGGCGGCGTTGAGGGTAAAGCTGTGGCCGGTGGACAAGTCCACCGCGTCGAGCGACTCGAAGCGGTCCTGCAGTTCCACCCCGTAGGCACCAATGTTTTGCACCGGCGAAGCGCCCGCGGTACCGGGGATAAGGGCGAGATTTTCCAGGCCGGGGTAGCCGTTGGCCAGCGTCCAGGCCACCACGTCGTGCCAGTTTTCCCCGGCACCGGCTTCCACCACCCAGGCCTTGGCGGTTTCCTCCACCAGGCGAACGCCCATCACCTCCACTTTGAGTACCAGCGGCTTCACGTCGCCCGTCAGCACCAGGTTGCTGCCACCGCCGAGCACAAACTTGGGCTGGGCGGCCAGCGCGGCATCGGCGGCCACCGCC
Source organism: uncultured Burkholderiaceae bacterium (assembly GCA_964486575.1). Classification (GTDB taxonomy): domain Bacteria; phylum Pseudomonadota; class Gammaproteobacteria; order Burkholderiales; family Burkholderiaceae_C; genus PCRC01. The sequence continues at coordinate 13,015 of CAZANT010000034.1, forward strand.
TGGGCGTCGGCCACGCTGCACACCCGCACCAGCGTATGGGCCTTGGCAACGATGCCGAAGGTGTTGTAGGGCTGGAGCGGCACATTGGTTTCGGTGAACATGGGAGAATTGTCAGTGATAACGGCGGGCTCCGACCCGCGCACACCAACCCAGCCTGACGGACCCAACATGCCTACTTTTGACACCGTGTGTGAACCCAACTTGGTGGAAGTGAAAAACGCGGTAGAGAACAC
>CAZANT010000035.1:0-13178 GCA_964486575.1 uncultured Burkholderiaceae bacterium
CTGATTGTTGGTGCTCACATCCACCCAGCCACCCACGGTGCGAGCGCGTTCGTGCAGGCCACGGATGCCAAAGGACTTGGGTTTGGCCAAATCGTCGTCGTCCAAGCCTTTTCCGTTGTCGGTGATTTCAAGCGATAGCACCCCGGTGTCGGGTGTCATGTAGAGCGACACTTCGGTCGCCCCTGCGTGTTTGGACACGTTGGTGAGTGCTTCCTGCGCAGTCCGGTAGGCCACCTGCTGAACCTCGTCGGGCAGCTTGATCTGGTTGTGGGTGGTGTGGAATACGGTTTTGATGCCGGTGCGCTTCTCAAAGCTGCGCGCAAGCCATTCAATGGCGTGAACCAGGCCCTGGTCTAGCACGGCGGGGCGCAGGTTGACCATGATGCGCTGGGTCGACTGAATCGCCTGGTCAATCGTCTCCAATGAGTTGAAGGCCCGGCTGGTGATGCGTTCGTCGGTGGAATGGCGGCTGATCCACGACAAGTCAAATTTCAATGCGGTCAGAACGCTGCCAATCTCGTCGTGGATCTCGCGCGCGATGGTGGTGCGCTCGGTCTCGATGCTGGTCTGCAGGTGACGTGCCAGTTCCGCAATTCGCTGCTGCGACTCCTGAAGGCGAATGTCTGCCTGTTGCTTGGCCAGCAGGTTTTGGTGGGCCTCAATCGCCCGCTGGAGGGCTGGCTTGAGCCGGTGCAGGCCGTCTTTCAGGACGTAATCGTTGGCGCCTTCGTGCAGCAGCTGGATCGCGGCCGTCTCGCCAACTGCCCCCGAAACGATGATGAAAGGGGTCGTGGGGTCGCAGCTGTGGGTCAACCGCATCGCGTCGAGCGCCGAGCAGTCGGGCAGGCGGTAGTCGGCCAGGACCGCATCAAATCGGGCAGAACCAAGCTGGCGGGCCAGGGACTCGAAGTTATCGACCCAGGTCAGTGACACCGGGAAACCATCGCGCTGAAGCGCCAGCCTGACCAGCTCGTGGTCGGTCGGGTTGTCTTCCAGGTGGAGAATGCGCAAGGGAAGCGGGGCGGGTTCCATGGATCGGACGGGCGAAGACAAGGTCTACAGTGTGCACCAAACCAACGCGTCGCATGCCCGGGACAGCCCTGAAAGGGACCGCGAAACCTGATTTGTAGTCAAATCGCCACTGAGCCTCCGTTGAATCTCGCGATTCAGCTATCAATAATGTAGTAATTCACATGCGCCCGACGACCTACCCCACCCCGCTGGACGCATTGCAGGCCGCCAACCGCCGGAGCGCCGCCGCTCACAGCGCGCCGCTGCCCTCCCTGGTCGTCGCTGGCGGAGCGGGCGCCTTGGGCACCGAACTCCTGACGCGGCTGGTGGCATCACAACAGTACCGGCACACCGAGGTGCTGGTGCGCGAGCCCTTCACCATCGGCCTGCGCCATGTCGGCACCACCATCCTGCCCGAGCCTGCGGCACTAGGCGGACCGCGCGCATGGCCAGACTTGCGCGCCGATGTGGCGCTGGTCGTTTTCGACACACCCGTTCTTTACTACGACCGGGAACGCGCACTGTGGATGCCCCAGCCCGCTGATCTGCTACCGCTGGCTATCTGGCTGCGCGGCTGCGGCGTGCATACGCTGGCGGTGGTGCTTCCACACGCCCAAGGGCGGTTGCCAGAAGCTGTTAAGCGCGGGTTGGCCAGCCTGGATGAACAGGCCGTGGTCGCGCTGGGTTTTGAGCGTGTGTTGCTGGTCCGCACCGCCCGAAAACCGGCGGCGCCGGACGGCCAGCGCAACCTGTTCGAGAGGCTGGCGACAGGCATGCTGTCTGTGTTTGGTTACATGGTGCCGCAGAGCGAGCAGCCGGTACGGGCGTCCAGCGTGGCAACTTTCGTCATGAGCGCCCTGCGGCAGGCGCCTCCTGGTATCCACATCGCGGCACCAGAGACGGTATGGCGCGCATTGCAAGGCGACGTGGACCAGACGGTGCGCGACTGGGTTATGCCGGGATGATGGACCGCGGCTTTGGCGACATTCGCGGCACAATCACGCGAAACCACCAAGACGCCAGCCATGTCCAAAGCCAAACTTCAGGCCGCCATTGTTGGCGGCACCGCCGACGACACCGAAAATGCCTTCTACCAGGCGCTGCAAAACGGCGACACCGAACACCTGATGGCCTGTTGGGCCGACGAAGACGACGTCGTCTGCATTCACCCTGGCGGGCCCCGCCTTGTTGGCCTCGCATCAATCCGCACCGCTTTTGAAGCCATGTTTGCCAACGGCAGCATCCGCGCCTTCCCTGAGCGAACACGCAAGGTGCAGTCGGTGGCCAGCGCGGTGCACAGCGTGCTGGAGCGGGTGGAAGTGATGACCGAGGAAGGCCCGCGCGAGGCTTACGTGATTGCCACCAACGTGTACCACAAGACCGCACAAGGCTGGCGCATGGTGGCCCACCACACCAGCCCCGGCACCCCGCATGACCTGCACGACGGCGCCGAGTTTCCGTCCACCCTGCACTGATGAACCACACCGCCCCCGTCTGGTTGCCCGGTGGCCAAACCCAGACCATCTGGCCAGCGCTGTTCTCGCGACGCGCCAACGGTGCCATGCCGCGTTTTGTGCGCGAACGCTGGACCACACCCGACCAGGATTTCATCGACGTAGACTGGCTTCAGCCTGCCACCGCCACCCCAACGCAGAACGCGCCCCTGCTGGTGCAATTTCATGGCCTGGAAGGATCGTCCCAGAGCCACTATGCGCAGGCCTTTGCAGACGTCGCCCGCCAGCATGGATGGGCCTATGCCGTACCCCACTTCCGGGGCTGCAGCGGCGAACTCAACCTCGCGCCACGCGCCTACCACTCAGGCGACTTTGAAGAAGTCGACTGGATACTGCGGCGATTCCGCGCGTGGCAAGACCAGCGAGGCGGTGGCCCAATGCTGGTGGTCGGCGTCTCCCTTGGTGGCAATGCACTGATGCGCTGGGCGGCAGAGGCTGGGGACGCCGCTGCTACGGTGGCCACGGCTGTGGCCGCCGTGTGTTCGCCGCTGGACCTCGCTGCCGGCGGGTACGCCATCGGCCGCGGGTTCAATCGGCTGGTCTACAACCGCATGTTCCTGAACAGCATGCGGCCTAAAACCCTTGCGAAGCTGGCCCAGCATCCCGGCCTGTTCTCCCGCGACGCGATGCTCGCCGCACGCGACCTTTACGCCTTCGACAACGTTTTCACCGCCCCAGTGCACGGTTTCCGCGACGCAGAAGATTACTGGCGTCGCGCGTCTGCCAAGCCCCATCTGCGGCGCATTCGCATTCCCGCCCTGCTGCTGAATGCCCGCAACGACCCCTTCGTTCCCGCCGGCTCCCTGCCCACAGAAGCCGATGTCAGCGCGCAAGTCACGCTCTGGCAACCGGCGCACGGTGGCCATGTGGGTTTTGCCCAGGGCCGCTGGCCTGGCCATGTGTTGGCCATGCCCGAAGCGGTGTGCGGCTGGCTGGCCGACCACGGGCGCACCGTGGCGGCATCGTGTGAACAACCAGAGACACCGGTACAACGTTATGGATGACATCGTTCTTCAGGCCATGGCCAAGTGGCCCCAGGTGCCGCACTGCTACGGCTGGCTGGGGCTGGACGCGCGCGGCGATTGGTACCTGCGCGACGATCCGACCCAGGCAGCAGGATCTTTTGCCAGCGGCGCACCGCAGAGCAAAGGCTCTCGGCTGCAGCACGAGAAGTTGGTGGCCTTTATCGGCCGCAACTACCTGTGCGACGAGACTGGTCGCTGGTACTTCCAAAACGGCCCGCAGCGGGTGTTTGTGGAACTGCAGGCCACGCCCTGGGTATGGCGCATTGCGGGCGACCTGTCGCTCAGCACCCACACCGGGCTGCCGGCCCAGTACCAACGCTGCTTGATGGATGAACAAGGCCACGCCTACATTGAGGCCCATCTGCCCGATGCGAGTGCGCCAGGCGGTGGCGGCACGGCTCTGGGCTTGGTTCATACGCTGGACGTGGCCCAGGTGGCGGAGGCGGTGGACCAAGGCCGCTGGCTGGTGGAGCCAGTGCAGCAGGCCGATCTGCCATTACGTTACGGTTTTGTCTTGAGCCCGCAGGCGCAAAAAGCCAAAGCGCTATAGATTAACTAGCAAAACAGCCAGTTTTTACAGGGGCTTGGGGTGGATTTGATTTAAAACAATAAAAAACCGGCACAGGGCCGGCTTTCAATGTGCCCAGACAAAGATGCCTGCGATAAGCGGTTTACTTGGACGGCGCTACCGCTGCTGCTGCGGTTTTTTGTGGCTCGGCAAATTTGCCACCGCTGGCGTTGGTCATGTACACCACTGCGCGGCCAATCTCCACATCGTCAAAGTCGCCGCCGCCCTGTGCGCCCATCGCGCCCTTGCCTTTGAGGGCAGACGTTAGCAGAGCCTCGTAACCGGTCTTGATGCGAGCGCCCCAGGCGCCTGCATCGCCCACCTTCGGCGCACCGGCAACGCCGGCCACGTGGCAAACGGCGCACTGGGCTTTGAAGACTTCTTCACCGCCTTTGAGCGGACGGTTGGCGTCACGAATTTCCACGGTGCCCACGCGCTGAATGCGGCTGTCGACCGTGGCCTTCATCTCGGCTTCGCTGATGCCAGCAGCCGGCTTGTTGTTGGATGTGACCACGTACACCAAGCCAATGATCACGAACACCGGCACCACGAAGGAGAAGAACACCGCCAGCAGCAGCTGCTTGGGCGTCTTGATCGGGCCAGTGTGGGCTTCTTCGTGGTCGTTGGCGCTCATGGAATCCTCGGGTCAATGGGGGCTGGAAAACAGCCCTGAATTATATCCCGCCGCAGCCAACCCAAGGCCCCGGCGCGGAGCTGCGGCCATGGTGCCGGGTAGAATTGGAGTGTCACGGGATGCGGCTGTAGCTCAGTGGATAGAGTATTGGCCTCCGAAGCCAAGGGTCGTGGGTTCGATCCCCGCCAGCCGCACCACACGTCTCACAGCTCACGGCGCACCTTCAGCGGGTGCTGTGAGCTCCGCCTGACGGCGCCGGGCCCTTTGCAGGCTCTGGTCTACGGCGTCCGGGGCCAGGCCGTACATGCCGGCGAAATCAGTCACATTCAGTCCGCTTTGCTCGAAGGCACGTCGCAGCGCCTCGTCTTTGGCTTGTCGGGCGGACGCCTCAGCCAGGGCTTCGTCCAGCACGGCGTTGGCGGCTTCGTCTTTGCTGCGAACCAGCGCGTCGTAAGCTTCTTTGGACAAACCCGATGACTCGAACACCTGCGAGATCCGTGCGCACAGCTCGGGGCGCAGGTCTTCGCTGGTGCGGCTTTGGCGCCTTCGGTACACCTCAAGCAAAGCCAGGTGCACATGGCCGGGTGCCATCTCTTCGACCACCAAGCCTTGCAAGTCGTGACGCGGAAGGCCTTTGGCCACCGAAACCAGATAGCGGGTGGAGCGTGTGTGCAGCGCCAGCGCCGCTTTCAGCGTGTCTCGTGCCAGCACGTCGGGATGGGCCGCCAACAGGTCTTGAAAGATGCCGCGCTTGAGAGGCAAAAAAACCTGTCCGAAGAGACCGGGGTACAGCGTGGCCAGCTGTTCCAGCACCGGGTGGTGGTTGCGTGGTGTTGGCGCGGTGCGCGGCTTCTGCCGGTTACCCGGAGCGCGCGGTTTCCGTGACCCAGGGCGGTGTGTGCCCTGTGTGGGTGTGGCAGGTGCCGTGTCGGCCAGTGGGTCTGTCATGGTGGAGCGGGAAGTACAAGCCAAAGGACAGCATCATGCCAGCCTGTGCATCTGACAACATCGCCTCCCCGTACATGTGTCGTGCGCTTCACCGTACTTCGCTACACTGCACTAAAGAAAAGAGTCGCAACACCGCCATCCCTGGTCGTTGCGCGGACTGCACCGTCAGCGGCAGTACATGCATGGAGACAGATTCAAATGCGCACCAACGTCTACGACGAGGGACTCGATCGCAACGAGGCAAACCACGTCGCTTTGTCGCCTTTGAGTTTCCTGGTTCGCTCGGCACAGGTGTACCCAGAGCGCATCGCGCTGGTCCACGGTGGGTTACGGCAAACCTGGGCGCAGACTTACCAGCGCTGCCGCCAGCTTGCCAGTGCGCTCGCCCAGCGCGGCGTGGGGGTGGGTGGGACAGTAGCAGCCATGTTGCCTAACACCCCGGCCATGTTCGAGGCCCACTTTGGCGTGCCCATGGCCGGTGCGGTGCTCAACACATTGAACACCCGGCTTGACCCGGAGGCCATCGCCTTCATGCTCGACCATGGTGGCGCCCAGGTGCTTCTGACCGACCGCGAATTCTCCGACACCATCGCCCGGGCACTGGCTTTGATGACCGGTCCCCGCCCGACCGTGGTGGATGTAGACGATGCACTCCATGCTGGCGGCGCCTTGGTGGGCGAAATCGACTACGAGGCTTTTTTGGCTCAGGGCGACCCGGCGTTTGCCTGGGCATTGCCCGCCGATGAGTGGGATGCGATTGCCTTGAACTACACCTCGGGCACCACGGGCAACCCCAAAGGCGTGGTGACACACCATCGCGGCGCGTACCTGAACGCTGTGTCCAACGTGGTCACCTGGGAGATGCCGCGGCATGCGGTGTACCTGTGGACGCTGCCCATGTTCCATTGCAATGGCTGGTGCTTCCCGTGGACCATGGCCCTGCAGGCGGGCACCAGCATCTGCTTGCGCCGTGTCGACCCGGCGCTGATCTTCCCGCTGGTGCGCGAACACCGCGTGACCCACATGTGCGGTGCACCGATTGTCTACGGCCTGTTGGTCAATGCGCCGGCTGGGCTGCGAGAGGGCATCACTCACCGCGTGGAAGGACTGATTGCCGGTGCTGCTCCGCCTGCAGCCATCATCGAAGGCTGCGAACGAATTGGCATCGACATCACCCATGTCTATGGTCTGACAGAGGTGTATGGCCCAGCGGCCGTCTGCGCCAAGCAGGAATCTTGGTCCGAGCTGCCGATTGAAGAGCGGGCCCGTTTGAATGCACGCCAGGGCGTTGCCTACCCGTTGCAGGAAGCGGTGACGGTGGTTGACCCCGAAACCATGCGCCCCGTGCCGGCCGACGGTGAAACGATTGGTGAAATCGTGTTCCGCGGCAACATTGTGATGAAGGGCTACCTGAAGAACCCCCAAGCCACGCAAGAGGCATTTGCCGGCGGCTGGTTCCACACCGGCGACCTGGCGGTCATGTTCCCCGACGGCTATGTCAAGATCAAGGACCGCAGCAAAGATGTGATCATCTCCGGCGGAGAGAATATCTCCAGTGTCGAGGTGGAGGACGTGCTGTATCGCCACCCGTCGGTGCTGGTGGCTGCAGTGGTGGCCAAGCCCGACGCGAAGTGGGGCGAGGTGCCCTGCGCGTTCGTGGAGCTGCGTGACGGCGCGACGCCAACCGAGGCCGACTTGATTGAGTTTTGCCGGCTTCACATGGCGCGCTTCAAGGTACCCAAACAAGTGGTGTTTGGTGTGTTGCCCAAAACGTCTACCGGGAAGATTCAGAAATTTGTGCTGCGTGAGCAGATGCGTTCGGCTTCGGCCATCGAATGAAGGGTGCACGCGATGCATGACGACTTCATCCTGCAAACCACAGGATTGACCAAGGAATTCAAGGGATTTGCAGCCGTTCAGGACGTGAACCTGAATGTGCAGCGAGGTCACATTCACGCGCTGATTGGCCCCAACGGTGCCGGCAAGACCACGGTGTTTAACCTGTTGACCAAGTTCCTTCAGCCGACCGCGGGCACCATCCGCTTCAACGGCACCGACATCACTCGCGAAGAGCCTGCCCAGATCGCCCGGCGCGGGGTGGTGCGCTCGTTCCAGATCTCGGCTACCTTTCCACACTTGTCGGTGCTGGAAAACGTGCGGGTGGCGCTCCAGCGCAAGACCGGGACGTCGTTCCACTTCTGGCGTTCCGAGTCCTCTTTGAAACGGCTGAACGACCGTGCTGTCGAACTTCTCGAGTCGGTAGACCTTGGCGGCTATGTCGACGCCGTCACGATGGAGCTGCCCTACGGCCGCAAACGGGCGCTGGAGATTGCCACCACGCTGGCGCTGGAACCAGAACTGATGCTGCTGGACGAGCCTACGCAAGGCATGGGACACGAAGATGTGGGCCGTGTGGTGGAACTGATCCGCAAGGTGTCGATTGGCCGCACCATTTTGATGGTCGAACACAACCTGTCGGTGGTGGAGACCCTTAGCAACGTGATCACGGTGCTGCAGCGTGGCGCCATCCTGGCCGAAGGACCGTACGAGACGGTGTCAAAGGACCCGCGCGTACTCGAAGCCTACGTGGGGGTGGCGGCATGAGCACCACTGTGGCCAACCCGAAGCCCGCTGCCGATGCGCTGCTGCAGATCGAGAACCTGCAGGCCTTTTATGGCGAATCCCATGTGCTTCATGGCATCGATCTCAGTGTTCGCCGCGGGGAACTGGTGACCTTGCTCGGCCGCAACGGCAGCGGACGCACCACGACCCTGAAATCCATTCTCGGCCTGGTGGGTCGACGAACCGGTACCGTGGTGTACGACGGGCATGATCTGGTTCCCATGCCACCACACCAAATTGCTCGACTTGGCATGGGCTACTGCCCGGAGGAACGGGGTATTTTTTCCGGTCTGAACACGGAAGAAAACCTGATGTTGCCCCCGCAAGTCGCGCCTGGTGGTATGTCGCTCGAGGAAATCTACGACATGTTCCCCAACCTCTACGAGCGTCGAACCAGCCCAGGCATGCGTTTGTCGGGCGGGGAGCAACAGATGCTGGCCATGGCGCGCATTTTGCGCACCGGCGCCAAACTGCTGCTGCTGGACGAGGTCACCGAAGGTTTGGCGCCGGTCATTGTCAAAAAACTGGGTGAAGTGATTGGTCTGTTGAAACAGCGCGGCTACACCATCATCCTTGTGGAACAAAACTTCCGTTTTGCCGCGCCACTGGCCGACCGTCACATCGTGCTCGAGCACGGCCGCGTTGTGGCCACGGTGACCCGTGAAGAACTGCCTTCCAGTACCGACATGCTGCATGAGCTGCTTGGCGTCTGACCCAATTCCCGTTCATCAACACAAGGAGACATCCAATGAAACTCAAACCCCTCATGCAAGCCGTGGGCCTCGCGCTGGCCACCCTGGGCGCTGCGCAAGCGCAAGTGTCCGACGGCGTGGTCAAGATCGGTGTGCTGACCGATCTGTCGGGTCTGTACTCCGATGTGGCCGGCCAAGGCACCGTCATTGCAACGCAGATGGCGATCGATGACTTCAATGCCAAGGAAAAGCCAGGCTTCAAAGTGGAAATGGTTTCGGCCGACCACCAGAACAAGGGCGATATTTCCGCCAACAAGGCCCGCGAATGGATTGAGCGCGACAAAGTTGATGCCGTGACCGAACTGGTTACCACCTCAACCGCATTGGCTGTGATGAAGATTGCCAAGGAGAAGAACCGCATTGCTCTGGTGTCTGGCGCTGCTTCCACCCGCATCACCAACGAGGACTGCAATGATGTGACGGTCCACTGGACCTACGACACCTATGCTGTGGCCAACGGCACAGCCAAGGCGGTGGTGAAACAGGGTGGCAAAAAATGGTTCTTCCTGACCGCCGATTACGCCTTTGGCCATTCGTTGGAAAAGGATGCAGGTGACGTGGTCAGGGCCAACGGCGGAGACGTGGTGGGTTCGGTGCGCCACCCGTTTCCAGGGTCCGATTTCTCGTCGTTCTTGTTGAAAGCCCAATCATCAGGAGCCCAGATCATCGGGCTGGCAAACGCTGGTGGTGACACCATCAACTCGATCAAGCAGGCGGCAGAGTTCGGCATAACCGAGAAGCAGCAGTTGGCCGGTTTACTGATGTTCATCACCGACGTGCATTCCCTGGGGCTCAAGACCACCCAAAACATGTATTTGACCGAGGGGTTCTACTGGGATCTGAATGACGACACCCGCGCTTGGTCCAAGCGTTTCTTTGAGAAACACAAGCGCATGCCCACCATGGTTCAGGCCGGGCAGTACTCTTCCGTCATGCACTACCTGAAGGCGGTCAAGGCGGTCAACAGCGATGACACCCAAAAGGTCATGGCGCAGATGAAGAAAACGCCGATCAACGACTTCTTCGCCAAGAACGGCACCATCCGCGACGATGGCCGCATGGTTCACGACATGTATCTGCTGCAGGTCAAAAAGCCAGCCGAATCGAAAACGCCCTGGGATTACTACCATGTGCGCGCGATGATCCCGGCGTCCGAAGCGTTCCAGCCGTTGTCCGCGTCCAAGTGTGCGCTGGTTAAGAAGTAATGTGCTGATACCGGTAGGAGGTCGCCCGCGTGGGCCCTCCTCCCGTGCCCGGTCTGATCAGGAGTTGTGATGGAAATTTTTGGTGTCTCGTCCCAGGCGCTGTTTGGCCAGCTTCTGTTGGGCCTGATCAACGGGTCGTTTTATGCGGTGTTGAGTTTGGGGTTGGCCATCATTTTTGGCCTGCTGAACATCATCAACTTCTCTCACGGCGCGCTTTACATGGTGGGCGCTTTTGTGGCGTGGATCGGTTTGACGCAGTTTGGTTTGAATTACTGGATGGCGTTGGTGGTGTCTCCGCTGGTCGTCGGCGTGCTCGGGGTGGTCATCGAACGCCTGATGCTGCGACACCTTTACAAACTCGACCACCTGTACGGTTTGTTGCTGACATTTGGGCTGGCGCTGATCGCCGAAGGCCTGTTCCGGCATTTTTATGGCATCTCTGGCAGCTCCTATGAGGTGCCTGAAATACTGCGGGGGGGCATTAACCTGGGTTTCATGTACATGCCGATCTACCGCGCGTGGGTTGTCGTGGCGGCATTGAGCGTCTGCTTTGTGACTTGGTACTTGATCGAGCGAACCCGCTTGGGCGCGACACTGCGGGCTGCGACCGAGCGCCCGCAACTGGTGCAGGCATTGGGCATCAACGTTCCGTTGATGGTGACAGCCACCTACGGCGTGGGCGTTGCGCTGGCGGCATTCGCCGGCGTATTGGCTGCACCCATCGTGCAGGTCAATCCTTTGATGGGATCCAACCTGATCATTGTCGTGTTTGCCGTTGTGGTCATTGGTGGCATGGGCTCTATCCTTGGCTCCATCGTGACGGGGCTTGGACTGGGTGTTGTAGAAGGGTTGACCAAAGTTTTCTACCCTGAAGCTTCTGCCGTGGTCATTTTTGTCATCATGGTCATCGTCCTGTTGCTGCGTCCAGCCGGGTTGTTTGGCAAACAGGCTTGAAAGAACGAACATGACACCGTCGAAAGCTGCTGCCTCCTCATCCCGGCGTACCGCGTTGCTTTTTGCCGCACTGATCGTCGGCGGTGCGGTCGCGCCGTTCCTGTTTTATCCCACCTTGCTCATGCAAATACTGTGCTTCGCATTGTTTGCCTGCGCGTTCAACCTTCTGCTGGGATTTGCCGGCTTGCTGTCTTTTGGGCACGCCGCATTCTTCGGTGGTGCAGCCTACGTGGCTGCTTACCTTTGTAAAGCGCAAGGATGGTCGCCCGAGGCTGGCATTCTGGCTGGCACCCTGATGGCGGCCGTACTCGGCGCGGCGTTTGGCGCGCTCGCGATCCGCCGCGCAGGCATTTATTTCGCCATGATCACATTGGCATTGGCGCAGCTGGTGTTCTTCGTCGCATTGCAGATGCCTTTCACTGGTGGAGAGGACGGACTGCAAGGGGTGCCGCGTGGCAAATTGTTTGGCTTCTTTGATTTGTCGGACAACCTGTCGATGTATTTCTTTGTATTTGCTGTTTTCATGATCGGCTTCACACTAATTTACCGAACCATTCATTCGCCGTTCGGGCAGGTGCTCAAGGCCATTCGTGAAAACGAGCCCCGTGCCATTTCGCTGGGCTACAACGTAGACCGTTACAAATTGTTGGCTTTTGTGTTGTCAGCGTCGCTCGCAGGCACCGCCGGTGCAACCAAGGCGCTGGTTTTTCAACTGGCCTCATTGACCGATGTGCACTGGCATATGTCTGGAGAAGTCGTGCTGATGACTCTGTTGGGTGGACTGGGCACCGTGTTCGGTCCCGTAGTGGGCGCAGCCACCATCGTGTTGCTTCAGACCCAGCTTGCCGACAAGGTCGGCTCCTGGGTCACGGTCATCATCGGCGCGATCTTTGTGGTCTGCGTGATGGTGTTCCGACGCGGCATTGTGGGGGAATGGTTGGCTTGGCGACAGAAAAGCTGATACCCCTGCCACTTTGCGGAAAATGTCACGTTAACGACATTCTTCCTAAAAGTGTGCTGTATTTGGTATCGGGTATGTAAAAGGCGCCGATACAATATGCAAACTTTTTGCTACTACCCAACATGAAGGTGTAACCATGACCACGAGCATCGACTCAGCCAACGTGACTTCTACAGTCTCCGGAAATTCTGACATCACATTGCTTGCGCAGGCGACAGCGCCTGAGGCAACCGTGGCAGCACCTGCTGCCGCACAGGCTGCCCCGGCTGCTCCTGGCTTGGGCACCATCACTGGCGCGACTGCGGGTGTGAAAGTGGTTCGTGGCGGCAACGAGATCCCCGTTGACAGCGCCCTGAACTTGCTCGAGGGTGACAAGGTCGTGGTGCCAAAAGATGGCTCTGCCAACGTCACCTTCCCAGGCGGCAAACCCGGTCAGATTCCTATCAACGGCGTGTTCTCGGGCGGTTCCGAGGCTGTGATTGGCCTGTCCAACCCAGCTTCAGGCATTCAGCAGGTAACGGTGGACATGGTTCAGGGTGACCTGTTCGTAGTGCCCCAGGAAGTGCTTGAGCGTGATTCTGTGGCTGTGCGCAAGAAATCTTCGGGCGGTGGTGCGGGTCTGGCCGCTTTGGGCTTGCTTGGCTTGGCGGGTTTGGCCGGCTTGGGCAAGGACGATGAAAACGGTACCCCAGGCCCGACGGGCCCAAGCGGTGACCCTGGCGTGGTCGGCCCGACAGGTCCGTCTGGTGAGCCCGGCGCAACCGGCCCCGCAGGCCCCGGTTTGGGCATCCTTGATCAGAACTTCCTCGATACCGTCAGCGGTGCGACAGGCAATGCTCTGGACCCCGTGGTGGGCACGGGTGGCTTGGCTGGTGATACGGGCACGCTGGACAACCTGTTGGCGGGCGTTTTGGTCGACCAAAACGGCCTGTTGTTGAATACCGACGCACTGGGTGGCGGTGGCTTGCCAGGTCTTCCCGGCGC
>CAZANT010000036.1:0-13162 GCA_964486575.1 uncultured Burkholderiaceae bacterium
GGTCAGTCAACCAGCCGCATGACCAAGGCCGAGATGAGCGAGATGCAGGAATTGATGGCTGCGTTTGGTGCCGAGCGTGGCGTGGAGTTCCGGGATGAATAACCGCCTGAACAACACCGAGCGACGCTACCTCGCCCGCGTGAAAGAACTGCCTTGCAGCATCTGTGACACAGCAGGGCCAAGCGAGGCGCACCACATCAAGCAGTCGCAGGCATGGACGTGTGTGGCCCTGTGCCCAGATTGCCACCGAGGGCCGCAAGGCTGGCACGGCACGAAAGTTTTGTGGCGCATCCGAAAGATGGATGAGTTGGATGCGCTGAATGTGACCTTGGAGAGATTGAACAAATGAGCCCCTACAGCCCAAAGATGCTGCGGATTCTGGCGTTGGTGCAAAAACACGGCATTGCCGATTACGAAATGGCATCCAACGAGTGCCAAGACATGGAGCGCAGCCACGTTGCCACCTACATGACCCGGCTGACCCATAACGGCTGCATGATTCGCCGCAAGGCAGGCAAGCGATACGTCTACAGCGTGACAGACAAAGGAACGCGGGTTCTTAGCGGTGAGGGTGAGCAGATCGCCGCCGGTATCAGCGGCATTGGCCCGTTCCCTTTCGCGCCTGTGGTCATCCCGCGGGTGACTAGCGTGTGGGAGTTGGCAGCAGCATGAACCTCGCCGCCTTTCTAAACCGTGGCGCGGCCCATGCGCCGAGGCAAATTGACCGCCAAGCCCAAGCTGTGCTTGACAACGCCGAGAAAGCCCGCGCCTCATGGCTCAATGCTTTGCTGGTTGACCAGACCCGTTCGTGGATGAGCCTGGGCGAAACCCGTCCCGACCTGTTGGGTGCGATGGCGACCATGCTGACGATTTCGGGTTTCGTCCATGTGTTTGAGGCAAAGACAGCCGACACGCCAGACCTGCGGGTTATCCGTGGCGCAATCAGCGCAGCCGAGCAGTGCCAAAAGGCCGGTGCGGTTCTCCGTGTGGAGGATGTTCGAGCGTTCACATCAGCGTGCCAAAGGGCTGAAAAGATCATCGCTAGCGCATCCGTGGCCGCAATCGTCCACGCTGCCCAGAGCATCAAGCTGGTGGTGGAGCTATGACAGACCGCCGCATAAAGCACATTCGGCACATGGAAAAGGCGCAGAAGTACGCCGAAAAGATCGAAGCCGCCATCAAGGACGCAGGCCAACCGCTGACCAGAACAGAAATCAGCGAACTCACCGACCTGTCGCCAAGTACGGTTTATCGGCACACCAAAAAGATGATTGACCGGAAGCGGCTGCACATCGTTGAAATCCATCTTTGTGACGACGGCTCTCTCAGGCCGACATTGGGAATTGGCTCAGGCGAAGCGGAACCCGAGCGTGTCCGCGTCAAAAGCCAAAGCCAGAGCCGAGCAACCGTTTCCGTTTCATGGCTGGGTGCGCTGTGAACGGGTGCCACAACCGAGCGCCGTTTGTGGACTTGTTTCTGCAACAGTCACCAGCCTGGGATGCCGATGCGGGCAAATACGCACCACCCCAACTGGTGTGTATTCCGCACCGCATGGCTAAAGACTGCCAATACACCCTGACCGAATTAGGCCAAGCCGACAAGGGCTGCGACGGCTGCAAGCACAAATACACAGAAAGGCACCATGTTGGCTAAGGTTCACCCCATCGATTACTTCTACCTTCCCGACCACCACCAAGTTGTGGACGCCCGCCTTCAGGAGTGGGCGCGTTGGGTGCGTGTGCGCTCATTCAACTGGCAGACCCACCCAATGTGGCGCAACACCACCAGCAACTGGCGGCAGTGGCACCAGCCAGAGATCAGCGACCCGGTGAACACATTGGCAGCTATAGCAGTGGAGAAAGCGGTCAGCAAGCTGCCAAGCAAACATAGGGACGCAGTGCGGTGGGCCTATGTGTTCAAGGGCAACCCGGTGGCGATGGCCCGCAATCTGGCGGTGAGCAAGGAAGGGCTGATGGAGTTGATAAACCAAGGGCGCACCATGTTGAGGAACACCCTTGCCTGAACCACTCTTCTCATATATAAACCTGACATTACCAGTCAGCATTGGCATTTAGGACTGATCCGGTTTGCGCCGGATTAGACACGCCAAGACACAAGCCACCCACTGCGGTGGCTTTTTCGTTTCCGCGTGCGTTATGCACCCGAGAGTCGGCTAAGGCAGCAATGGGCTGGCAAAGCATGGGCCTGGCGAACCCTTAACGACACAAGTGAAGCCTTAACCACAGTACCGCCTCAGAGCGTCAAAGCTTGGGCACAACTCGGGTGCAATACCGCCGGACAGCGTAACCGGCACCTTTTCCGCTGGGCCAGTCAATCGACAACACACCGTCGCTACCTGTAGCAACGATTGCAGCGCCCGGCACCAATCTCACCCCCGATCATTCGGCAAACGTGATGCCGAGCCGCACGGGCAAATGCGGCTGTGTCTCCTGCCAGTGCGTCACTGGTCATCACGGCAGACGCGAACCAAGCAGCCCAGCGGGTGCAGATCAATACCCGGCAGCGGATGGGCTGCAACCTTACGCGGCAGAGCCGCATTCAACCGCCAACGGCAGAGCTAGAGGCACATCATGGCAACAGATTGGGCAGCGCTGCGCGTTGAGTACGTGAACGGCTCAATGCAATACAAAGAGCTGGCAGACAAGCACGGCATCAAAGAGGGCACAGTCCGGCAACGCGCCAACCGAGAGGGTTGGGCGGACGAACGTAACGCGCTGTCACGCGATGTAACGCAGAAGGCCACCGCTTTACTGACTGACAGCCGGACAGGTCAACTGGCACGGTTTAACGCCGAAGACTTGGAAATGGCGCAGGCCATCCGGGGAAAGGCGGCGGCCATGCTTAAAAAAGCAAAGACACCGCACGACGTGAAAGCGCTGGCTGGTGCGATTGACACCGCGCAGAAGGTGGGCCGATTGGCTTTGGGTGCGGCGACTGAGAACCACACCGTCACCACACGCGAGCTACCTGCCAGCGTTGACGAGTTCGTGTGAGCCTCACGCCCACACAAAAGGCTTTCGCGGTGTCGCGTGAGCCGTTTCCGGCATTTGTCGGAGGGTTTGGCAGCGGCAAGACAGCGGCAGCAATTGCGCGGGCGATGGCGCTCAAGACGCACTTCAAGCAGGCGGACATTGCCTACTACCTGCCGACCTTTCCCTTGGTGGAAGACATTGCCCTCAAGCGGTTCCCGGAACTGTGTGAGCGCAAAGGCTGGGCATTCAAGACGCGAGGCGGCACCAGCCCGCACATCGAGTTCCCCGGCGCAGGGCGGATTCTGTTCCGCAGCATGAGCAACCCAGAGGCCATCGTCGGCTACGAGGTGGCTCACAGCATTTGTGACGAGCTGGACACGCTGCCGACGCAGAAGGCGCGGGAAGTGTGGAACAAAGTGATCGCCAGGAACCGCCAGAAGTGCGGCATGGCAAACACCGTAGCGGTGGCAACAACGCCCGAAGGTTTCCGGTTCGTCTATGAGCGCTGGGTGAAAGACCCGGCACCAGGTTACAAGCTGTTCCGCGCTAAGACGATGGACAACGCCGCCAACCTACCGGCTGGCTACATCGACAACCTGCGCAACAGCTACCCGACCAACTTGCTGGCTGCGTACTTGGATGGTGAGTTCGTCAACCTGACCAGTGGAAGCGTCTATGTCGAATTTGACCGCGCCCTTAACGGCTGCACCACGACGATTCAGAAAAATGAGCCGTTGCACATCGGCATGGACTTCAACGTCAGCCACATGGCGGCGGTGGTATGGGTACTCCGCGACGGCCACCCCCATGCAGTGGGTGAACTGACAGAGGTGTTTGACACCCCGGCCATGGCGAAGCTGATTAAAGACCGCTTCCCAGACCACCCGATTTTTGTTTACCCGGACGCCAGCGGCAACGCTCGAAAGTCCAACAACGCCAGCGAATCCGACCTGTCTTTGCTTCGGCAAGCCCGGTTCACGGTGCTGGTGAACCCCAGAAACCCGGCTGTCAAAGACCGGATTCTGGCGACCAACAACCTTATCCACAACGGAGGGGCGAGAAAGATGCGAGTCAATACCGACGCTTGCCCCGGACTGACCGAGGCGTTCGAGAAACAAGCCTACGACAAGAACGGCGAACCCGACAAGACCAGCGGCCTAGACCATGTGATTGACGCCGCCACGTACTTCCTCGCCTACAAATTCCCCATTGCCAGCCAAGCCGTACAGCGGATGCAGTTGGTGGGCATCTGATGAAAATCGACCAACACCACCCCGAATACACCGCAGCGCAGGCCAAGTGGCGCCGCGCCCGCGATGTTGTAGCGGGGCAGGATGCCGTCCATGCTGCGGGTGAAACGTACCTGCCACGGCTGAAAGACCAGACGAACGAGGAATACCGCGCCTACAAAGAGCGGGCCACGTTCTTCGGTGCGACCAAGCGCACGGTGCAGGCTTTGCATGGGATGATTTTCCGCAAGGCACCCACTGACACGCTGGGCGACTCCGACGCTGCCGAAGCACTCCGCCAGGATGTGACGCTATCCGGCGTGTCCTTGGCAGACTTCGCCGCCGATGCCACGCGCGAAACCCTAGAGGTGGGACGTTGTGCCGTGCTGGTGGACTTCCCGCCCATCGGTGCCGAGCGTGTGACCGTCGCACAAGCCCAAGCCATCGGTGCGCAGCCCTTCATGGTGCTGTACAAGGCCGAAAGCGTCATCAATTGGCGATTCCAGCGCATCAACAACCGGCACACCCTGACCATGGTGGTGCTGTCCGAGATGCGCGAAATCATGGTGAACGAGTACGAAACGCAGTCCGAGAACATCATTCGCGTGCTGATTCTGCGCGGTGGCGTCTACACGCAGGAAGTGTGGACAAAGCCGAAAGATGCCACCGAGTGGGTGCTGACCGAATCCATGGTGCCGATGATGCGCGGCGCGGTGATGAATTTCATCCCGTTCCAGTTCATCGGTGCCGAAACCTGCGACGGCTGCGTGAACGAGCCGCCCTTGCTGGACTTGGTAGACCTGAACATCAGCCATTACAAAAGCACGGCAGACGTTGAACACGGGGCGCACTTTGCCGGACTGCCCACGGCGGTTGTCAGCGGCTACTCCGCGCAGGAAAACGAAAAGCTCTACATCGGCAGCGCCACGGCGTGGGTGTTTCCTGACCCCGCTGCGAAAGCGTCATTCCTCGAATTCACCGGCCAAGGTCTGACGGCACTAGAAACCCGTATCAAGGCCAAAGAGATGCAGATGGCCGTCACGGGTGCGCGAATGCTGGCACCTGACAAGGCCGCAGCCGAAGCCACCAGGACGCTGGAAATCCGGCAGTCGGGCGAAGTGTCCGCGCTGGCTGCGATGGCGAACAACATCGGTCACGCCCTGAGCAACTGCCTGACCTGGCTGGTGACATGGGCTGGCGTGGGCACCGAAGCAAAGATCGGCTTGAACACCGACTACATGGTGCAGAGCCTGTCCGCACAGGAAATCACCGCCCTGGTGGGTGCATGGCAGTCGGGTGCTATCAGCGGGCAGACGCTGTTCTACAACCTCAAGCAAGGCGAGATGATCGAGCAGGGCGTGACGTTTGAAGACGAAGAAGCCCGCATCGGAGATGCCCCGCTGACGGTGTGACATGGGCGATATAGACGCCTTCCTTGCCGATTTAGCCATTGGCAGGCAGTTGCTGATGTTCCGCGCAGAGGCTGGAATCCGCAGAGACATTGTGAAGTTGCTGCGCGAGATGGAAGCGGAACTGACCGCCAAGCTGGCAAACGCGGCACTGAGCCAAATCAGCCGCCAGCGGTTGACGGACATTCTTGCCGACACGCGCACAACGATTGCCAGCTACTACATCAGCATCAGGAATGCGGTGGACTTGCCGGAATTGGCCGTGATTGAGGCAACCGGCGTGCGACAGGACTTGCAGCAAGTCGTCACTGTGAACCTGACAACCGGCGCACTGAGTGACGCCAGGCTGCGGGCATTGGCTGGTGATGTGCTGATTCAAGGCGCACCGTCCGGCGACTGGTGGGCGCGGCAAGGCCAAGACACGGCGTTCAGGTTCGCCAACGCTGTGCGGCAAGGCATCGCTCAAGGTGAAACGACAGGCCAGATCATCAGCCGCGTCCGTGGCAAGGCAGGCCAGCCGGGGATCATGGAAGTGAGCCGCAGGAATGCCGAGGCTCTGGTACGCACAAGCATTCAGTCTGTGACGGCAGAGGCCGACATGGCGGTGTACGAAGCATCGTCCGATGTGGTGGTGGGTTATCGCCAATTGTCCACGTTGGACGGCAGAACCAGCGACACCTGTATGGCCTACAGCGGCGCGGAGTGGAACAAAGACCGGGAGCCGGTGGGCAAGGTAAAGCTGCCGTTTGTGAATCCGGGCGGTTCGGTGAACGGCGTGCCCAGGCACTGGAACTGCCGCAGCCGCATCCTGCCGCGCCTGAGAGCGTTGGACGTACTGCCCGAGTTTCGAGGCTCTACACGCTCGAGCATGGACGGCCCTGTAGCGGCCAACCTGACGTTTGACGAATGGCTGGCGAAGAAGCCCAAAGCCTTCCAAGACGATGCGCTGGGGCCGGGCAGGGCGCAGTTGTACCGAGACGGCAAGCTGACTCTAAGCCAACTACTTGACCAGTCTGGGAATCCATTGACGCTTGCCGAGCTACGGCAGCGATACCAGTAACGAACCTTTTATCCGAAGCCCCGCAGGCAGTGTCTGTGGGGCTTTTTCTTTGGGCCTGTGGCTCGCAAACCTACCCCTGAGGGGAAATGCAATGACTCTTGAAGAAGCAATCGCAAAAATTGAAGAACTGTCAGCCGGTGTCGATGCGCTGAGCGCAAAGAACAAAGAACTGCTTGCGGAAAAGAAAGTGCTACAAGCGAAAGCCAAAGGCGCTGATATTGACCCGGCAGAACACGCTGCACTGCAAACGAAGGTTGAGGAATTGACCGACGCTCTGGGCAAGGTGGAGAAAACTGGCAAGTCTGAGGTCGAGCGACTGACAAAAGCACTGACCGAAAAAGACGGCGCACTGCGCAAGCACCTGATTGACGAAGGCTTAACCGCTGCCGCAATCAAGGCTGGCGTTGCGCCTCCCTATTTGGACGCGGTGAAGGCATTGCATGGCTCAAAGGTACAGCTTGAAGTCAAGGATGGGCAATACGTTGCACTTCTTGAGGGCAAGCCATTGGCCGAAGGGCTGACTTCTTGGGCGCAGAGCGACCACGGTAAGCATTTTGTTCAAGCACCCGCCAACTCAGGCGGCGGCGCTCAAGGCTCTGGTGCCAAGCCAACCGGCAAGACCATGACGCGCACGCAATTCGACGCAGCCGACCACGCAGCCCGCGCCGCCTTCGCAAAAGACGGCGGCAAGGTTGTCGAGGGCTGATTCTCCATTTCCAAAACTTTGAAAGGCCAAAATCATGGCAAACGTACTTACTGACCTCGCAGCCGATCTCTACAAAGCGGCTGATGTTGTTGCCCGCGAACTGACGGGTGGTTCCTCCGCTGTGCTGATTAACGGCAACGGCTCCGAGCGTGTCGCCGTCAATGACGTGATTCGTTCCAGCTTCACCCGTGCCGCCACCGTGGGCAACGTGGCCCCGTCCATGACCATCCCCGAGGGCACCGACCAGACCGTTGACAGCAAAACGCTGACCATCAACAAGTCGCGCTCTGTCCAAATCCCTTGGACTGGCGAAGACATGAAGCACGTCAACAACGGCATCGGCTTCCAGACCGTGTACGGCGACCAAGTGGCCCAAGCCATGCGTGCGCTGGCAAACGAGGTCGAGGTGGACATTCTGACCGCTGCTTACCGTGGCGCATCCCGCGCTATCGGCACGGCTGGCACTACGCCCTTCGGGTCAAACTTCAACACCGTGGCCGAGATTCGCCAGATTCTGGTCGATAACGGTATGCCCATTGATGGCATGGCCTCGCTGGTGCTGAACACCGCCGCTGGCACGAAACTCCGCAACCTGGCGCAACTGCAAAAGGTGAACGAGTCGGGCAATGAGCAGTTGCTGCGCCAAGGCGTTCTGCTGGACTTGCAAGGCTTGATGCTGAAAGAGTCGGCAGGCGTGCAAACCCACACCGCAGGCACAGGCGCAAGCTACGTCACCAACGGCACCTTTGCCGTGGGCGCTACCGCCATTGCCATCGACGGCGGCACCGGCACCATCCTTGCGGGTGATGTGATTACGTTCGCCAACGACACGAACGGCTACGTGGTCGAAACCGCGTTGACTGGCGGCACTGTGACCATCGCAGAACCCGGTCTGCGCGAGGCTTTGGCTGACGGCGAAACCGTGACCGTTTCGGCCACCGCCACCAAGAACGTGGCATTCCACCGCAACGCAATCGAGCTGGCAATTCGCCCGCCCGCCGTGCCAGAAGGTGGCGATGCCGCAACCGACGCCATGACCATCGTTGACCCACGCTCTGGTCTGGTGTTTGAGATGCGTGCGTACAAGGGCTACCGCAAATCCATGTTTGAGCTGTCCGCCGCTTGGGGCGTGAAGGCGTGGATGCCTAAGTACATCGCTCAGTTGCTGGGCTAATCGCAAAACGGGAGAGCCTTCTAACGAGGGCTTTCTCTTGATGTGGTTCACCGGAGAAAACAATGGGCCGACCAAAACTGAATCGTGAGCAGGAAAAGCCAGCCGAGCCAAAGCCGGATGCCGTGCAGCTTGTTCGCATGGTCAAGGATGACGGCTCTACGGCTGACGTACACCCTGCCGAGGTAGAAAACTACAAGCTGGGCGATTGGAAGGTGGCCTGATATGGCGCTGATTGTGGAAGACGGCACCGGCAAGATCGACGCAGAAAGCTATTGCTCCGTCGTATTTGCCACCGCGTACCACGCCGCCCGTGGTAATGCCGCATGGGCAGCCCTTGCCAGTGACACCGTGCGCGAACAGGCGCTACGCCTCGCCACGGACTACATGGAAGAGGTGTACCGCCTTGGTTGGAGGGGCTACCGTTTCACCGAGGCACAGGCGCTGTCCTGGCCGCGTGATGAAGTGCAGCGGGCCGACTTCACTTACCTGAACCAGTACAGCTTTTATCCAAATGACGAGGTGCCTGTGGAAGTGCAGAACGCCTGCGCCTCGCTGGCCCTGCGTGCATCCGCTGGCGAACTGTCCCCCGACATTGACCGCGCCACCATCCGTGAAAAGGTTGGCCCAATCGAAGTCGAATACGACAAAGCCGCGCCGCTTTACGTGCGCTTCCGTGCCGTGGACAACCTTCTTGCACCGTTTCTCAAGACGGTGGCCGGTGGTGCATCTCGGATGCTGGTGCGGGTATGACCCTCGACACCGTAGCCCGCAACACCGCGCAGCGCCTGCTGACGAAGTTCGGCAAGTCCTGCCTGTTGAAGCGCTTGGCAGAGGGCGCATACGACCCAGCAACGGGCACCACTAGCCTGACAGAGACAAGCTACGCCGTACTGGCCTACCTTGACCAGCCCAACGCCAAGGAACTGTCCGACAGCCTGGTGACCGTCACAGACGAGGTGGCAATCTTTGCCGCCAAGGGCTTGAGCATTGAGCCGACCACGCTTGACAAGCTGACGGTGGACGGCACTGACCGCACCATCAAGATGGTCAGCAAGGTTTGGTCGGGTGAACTGGTGGCGCTGTGGCGCGTGGGGCTGGCATCGTGAACAACGCCGCATTCAAGCGCGACTTCGCCCGCATCATTGCCCGCACGCAGGAAAAGGCGGAAACGGTGGTGCGGCGTGCTGCGCTGGACTTGTTCGGCAGCATGGTGGAGCGTTCGCCAGTAGACACCGGACGATTCCGGGGAAATTGGCAAGTCGGCATCGGCAGCGTCAACACCAACACGAACAGCGGCGACGACAAAAGCGGCTCAGATGCCCAGGCGCGTGCAGGTCGTGTGGTGCAGAGTGTGAAGATCGGCCAGACGGTTTACCTGTCCAACAGCTTGCCCTACGCCCGCCGCCTTGAGTTTGGCTACAGCAACCAATCGCCCGGTGGCATGGTGCGGCTGACCGTCCTCGAATATCAGCAATTCATCCGCAAGGCGGCACAGGCGTTATGAGCATCGCAAAGGTCAGGGCCGCACTCGAAACGCGGCTGGGGACACTCACGCCCGCGCTGTCCACGGCCTACGAGAACGCCGCCTTCACGCCCGTTGCCGGTACGCCGTACCAGCGCGTGTTTCTGCTGCCCGCCACCCCGGACAACGAGGTGTTGGGCTGTGACTACTACCGCGAAATTGGCATCTTTCAGGTGTCGCTTTACTACCCCGTCAACGGTGGTCCCGGCACTGCACAGGCACGCGCCCAACTGCTGCGCACGCACTTCAAGCGCAGCACCACCATGACCAGCGGCGGCGTCACCACCACCGTATCAGCAACACCAGCGATTGCGCCCGCCTTTGTGGACGGTGATCGCTACGTCATTCCTGTCTCGATTCGTTACAGAGCCGAGATCTTCTGAATCCCCGCAAGGGGTTACCCGCCCGTTTGGGCATCCATTGAACCCGCCTTAGTGCGGGTTTTTTCATTTGTGCCCTGCGGGGGCAGAAAGGCCAATCATGTCTGCACAAGGCATCAACAAACTCGTTGCCATCAAGAAAGAATCTGCGTGGGGCACCAAAGCCTCTGGCACTGGTGCGCAGTACCTGCCGCGTGTGACTTCGGGCTTCCAGCTCGAAAAGAACGCCTACGCATCCAACGACATCAACCCATCGCAGCAGATGCGCGACAGCCGCCACGGCACCCGCCGTGCCACCGGCAACCTAGCGGGCGAACTGAAAGCAGGCTCTTACGAATTGCTGATGGCTGCTGCGCTGCGCAAAGACTTTGCCGCTGGTGCCACCACAGGTGCTGTGGCTGTGATCGCTGTGGCTGGTACGGGCACGAACTACACCCGCTCGACGGGCTCCTTCGTGACGGACGGCTTCAAGGTCGGTGACATTGTTGCGGCGACTGGTTTCACCACCACGAACAACAACAACCACAAGGGCATCATCTCCGCGCTGACCGCCCTGCAAATGGACATCATCACCCTGGACGGCGTGGTTCTGACTGACGAAGCCGAGGGCGATACCGTCACTCTGGCTGTCGTGGGCCAAAAGTCGATCATCCCGGCCACCGGCCACACCGATGATTCGTTCACCGTGGAAGAGTGGTATCCCGACGAAACCATTTCCCGCGTGAGCTATGGCCAACAGGTCAACACCATGACCGTTGACGCTGCGCCTGATTCGATGGTTACGTTGACCTATGACTTTTTGGGCAAGGACGTTGACCCGACTGGTTCGGCTCAGTATTTCACCACCCCCGCCGCCGTCATCAGCGAAGGCTCCATGTCCGCACCTGACGGCGTGATTGTGGTGGAAGGGATGGCGGCTTGCCGGTTTACCGCTTTCAACCTGGCAATCGCCAACAACATTACGCAGGAATCGGGCGTGGGTTGCGACGGCATCATTGCCAAGTCTCGCGGCAAGGCCATGGTGACGGGTTCCATCACCGTGTTGCTGGACTCTGACGAATACCTCGAGTACTTCAACGACGAAAGCGAAATCAACGTGACTGTGGCCTTCAACGCCGCAGACGGCGAAGCCATCGCTTTCAACCTGCCGCGCATGAAGATCAACAGTGCCACCACCGACGACGGCGAAAAGGTCATTCTGGTGTCCTGCAACTTTGAAGCGCTGGAAGCCTTCTCCGCTGTCGCAGGCGTGAACCAGACCACGCTTGCTATTGTGGACACGACCCTCTCTTGATTCCCCGGCCTACGGGCCATCCCTCGCACCGACGCCGCCACGTTTCACCTCTCGCTGGGGTGGGCGTGGTGGCGCACGGGCATTTCAACCCCCAGCGAAAGTTATCCATGAGCAAAAACACCGGCATTGACCTTGACGAAATCGACGTTGCGAAGTCCGCAGAAGTGGGTTTCGAGTTCGAGATTGAGCACCCCACAACTGGCGAAGGGATCGGCGTATTCATCACCGTGCGCGGCGAAGAAGCGGCCAGCGTGCGCCTGTCGGGCATCCTGGCAGCGTCCGAGAGCATCGTGCGCGAAAGCATGAAGGCCAACGCCAAGCCCAGCAAGCAATCGTTTGATCAGCAGGTACAGGAGAAGTCTGCTGAGCTGCAAAAGATCATCGAAGAAGACACGCCCGAGCGTGCAGCCCAGCGTGTGATCGCCTGGCGCGGCGTCAAGCGTGCCGGTGCCGACTTGCCGTTCACCGTGCCGAACTGCGTGGAGTTTTTCAAGAAGCTGCCCTTTGCGCAGGTTCAGGTGCTTGAGCAGAGCCGCAACCTGGGAAACTTTTTCAAGATGCCGCAGCCAGCCTCTGCGCCTACGCGGCAAAAGAGTTTGAGCTAAACCAGACGCTGCCAGACGGACGCACCAGACGGCAGCACTACATCGCGGGGAAGGTTCCGCAGTCCGATTGGGGCTTGCCGGACTTTCCCAACTTGCTCGCCTACCTGTGGGCGTGGTTCCTTGACCTAAACGCTGCACGCGGCGGCGGCATGGGGCCATCGCCCATTACCTACCCCGACATACAGGCTTATTTCGCACTCCACGGCATCAAGCCGCAGGGGTGGGAGTTGGCCTGCATCCGAAAGCTGGACGGGATAGCCCTGACCAGTTCCGCCAAGAAAGAACCCGATGCCAAACGTGAACGAAAGCCAAGAAAGCCGAGGTAAGGCATGACGGTTGACCTGGCTACGATTGGCTTGGAATTTCGCACGGACGGGCTGGTAAAGGGCCGGACTGAGCTTGACCGCACGACTGCGGCAGCAGGGCGCACCGCCGATGCGGTGGACAAGTCGGGCAAGTCGGCAGAGTCAGCAGATCGCGGGTTTTCTTCTTGGGCGAACACGCTCAGGGGCTTGGCGTTGGGCGCTGTCATCACGCAGTCAATCCGCACTGCCGATGCGCTGAATCAGGTCAATAGCCGCCTGTCGTTGGTCACAAAGTCCACGGCAGAACTGACGCAGGTACAGCGGCAGCTTTTCCAGTTGTCGCAGAACAACCGCTCCGACTTTGCGGCCACTGCCGACCTGTACACGGCCTTGGCACGCTCTACAAAAGACCTTGGCGTCACCCAAGAGCAGTTGCTGCGAATCACGGGCACGTTCGGCAAGGCGCTGATCGTGTCCGGTGGCAG
>CAZANT010000037.1:0-12668 GCA_964486575.1 uncultured Burkholderiaceae bacterium
TCAACGATGTGGGCCGCGTGGACATTCCGCTGATCGCCAACCGGGTGGGCATGACCCAAGCCGAGACGATCGAGGCCCTGGGCAGCGCGGTGTACGAGGACCCCGAGGATGGCTGGCAGACCGCCGACGACTACCTGAGCGGCAACGTCAAGCGCAAGCTGGACACGGCGCGCGAGGCCGCCAAGGGCGACAAGCGCTATGAGCGCAACGTCACGGCGCTGGAGGCGGTACAGCCGGCGCCCAAGGGGCCGAGCCAGATCAACGTCGGCATCGGCATGAACTGGGTACCGGGACCGGTGTACGCCGACTTCCTGCAGGAAACCACCGGCGTCAAGGCCACGGTCGAGTGGAACGCCCGTACCAAGCAGTGGATCGTGCAGGAGCAGTCGGGCGGCAAGACCATGAAGGCCACCGCCGACTGGGGTACGGGGGACCGCAACGCCACGGAATTGCTGGAGCACGCCCTGACGGGGCGCCCCATCCGCATCAGCAACACCGTGGGCAGCGGCAAGGACAAAAAGACGGTGTTCAACCCGGCCGCCACCGAGGCCGCCAACCAGAAGCTGGACGCGCTCAAGGATGCGTTTGGCAAGTGGTTGTGGCAGGACGCCGACCGCACCGACCAGCTGGTGCGGATCTACAACGACACGTTCAACACCACGGTACCGCGCTCGTTTGACGGCACCCACCTGACGCTGCCCGGCACGTCCAAAGCGTTCAGCGTGTTTGACCACGTGAAGCGGGGCGCCTGGCGCATCATCCAGCGCGGCAACACCTACCTGGCGCACGCCGTGGGTTCCGGCAAAACCTTCCAGATGGTCATTGCGGCCATGGAGCAGAAGCGCCTGGGGCTGATCAAGAAGCCCATGGTGGTCGTGCCCAACCACATGCTCAAGCAATTCGCGCATGAGTGGCAGATGCTCTACCCGGCCGCGCGCCTGATGGTGGCCGACGAAAACAACTTCCACACCGACAACCGCCGCCGCTTTGTGTCGCGTGTTGCGCTGTCGGACCTGGACGGCGTGGTGATCACGCACAGCGCGTTCAAGCTGCTGGACCTCGATCCCGAGTTCAAGTCCAAGATGATTGACGAGCAGTTGGATTTCCTGCGCGCGTCGCTGGAAGAGGCGGGAGACGGCAGCACTGGCGGCAAGAAGTCGCCGCGCGTCAAGCAGATTGAAAAGCAGATCGAGAACCTGGAGGAAAAGCTCAAGGAAGCCATGTCGTCCAACGGCAAGGACACCAACGTGCGTTTTGACGAGTTGGGCGTGGACTTTCTGATGGTGGACGAGGCCCATGAGTACCGCAAACTGGACTTTGCCACCAGCCGCCAGGTGAAGGGCATCAGCCCGCAGGGCTCTGCCCGCGCGTTCGACCTCTACATGAAGTCGCGCTACCTGGAAGAGAAAACCCCCGGCCGCTCGCTGGTGATGGCATCCGGTACGCCAGTGACCAACACGCTGGCCGAGCTCTACAACGTGCAGAAGTTCATGGGCCGCCAGGACCTGATTGACCGTGGCATTGAGGACTTCGACTCCTGGGCGGCCATGGTCGGCCGCGAGCGCACCGTGCTGGAGCCCAACGCCGCCGGCAAGTACGAGCCGGTGACCCGGTTCAGCAAGTTCGTGAACGTGCCCGAGTTGACCCAGATGTTCCGGGAGTTCGCGGACGTGCTCACGTCCGACCACCTCGCCGCACTCCTGGGCGACAAGCGCCCGCGCGTGGAAGGCGGCTCCCGCAAGATCATCGTCACGCCCAAGACCGAGGCCTACGCGGCCTACCAGGCCGAACTTGCCGAGCGGGTGGAGGTGTCCAAGCAGTGGAAGCCCAGCAAAGACCAGCCCAACAACCCAGACCCGATGATCCGCATCATTGGCGATGGGCGCCTGGCCGCCATCGACATGCGGTTCATCAATCCGTCGCTGCCCAGCGACCCGGATTCCAAGTTGAACCGCCTGGCGGACGACGTGATCCGCTCTCTGCAGGAAAGCAAGGACCTGGAATACCGTGACAAGGCCGGCAACGTGGAGCCCAACAAGGGTGCGGCCGCGATGGTGTTTTCCGACCTGGGATTCGGCGCTGGCGTGGCCGCCAACCGGGGCTTCAATGCCCGCGCTTGGCTTGAAAAGCGCCTGCGCGATGCGGGCATCAACATGGGCCAGGTGGCTTTCATGTCCGACTACAAGAAGTCGGCGGACAAGCTCAAGCTGTTCAAGGACGTGAACGCCGGCCGGGTGCGCCTGCTGATCGGCTCCAGCAAGAACATGGGCACCGGCGTGAACGCGCAGCAGCGCCTGCTGTACGAGTTCCACCTGGACTCGCCCTGGTACCCCGCTGACCTGGAGCAGCGCGAGGGCCGGATCATCCGCCAGGGCAACAAAAACCCCCTGGTGCAGATTTACGCCTACGCGGCCAAGGGCACGTATGACGAAAACATGTGGAAGATGCTGGCCTCCAAGCAGTTCTTCATTGACCAGGCGCTGAGCGGTGACGAGAACCTGCGCGAACTGGAGGACCTGGACAGCCAGAGTCAGTACGACCTGGCCGCCGCCATGGTCGCGGAAGATCCGCGCGTGCTGCAGCTGGCCGGTGCCCGCGCCGAGATCGAGAAGCTGCAACGCCTGTACCAGGCGCACGAAGAGCAGCGCAGCCGGTTCAAAGGCCAGTACGGCACGGCACGGCTGACGCTGGAATACAACGAGAAGCGCCTGCCCAAGGCCGAAGCCGACGCCGGCAAGGTGCAAAACCTGAGCGGCGATAACTTTGTGGCCAAGGCGGGCGGCAAGTCTTTCACTGACCGCGCCAAGTGGGCCGAGGCGCTGATCGACGCCTACAAGACCCGCACCGCCAAGGCCGACCCCGCACCGGTGACCCTGGGCGAGATTTCAGGCTTCAAGGCGGTGTTCAGCGGCGAAACGGTGGCCGAGCAGTTCAGGACCAAGGTGATGCTGGAGACGCCCGAACCGCTGTTCCTGATCAGCGACCCGGATACCAGCCCCATGGGCCTGGCCATGCGCGCCCAAAACGCGGTGGCGGACGTGGCACGGTTGCCGGCCAAGATGCGCGAACGCATGGCCGAGGCCCGCGCCCAGATGGAAGCGCTCTCGACCCGGCTGGAAACACCGTTCCCGATGGCGGGCATGCTGGCGGACAAGATCAAGGAGGCCGCCGACATCGAGGCTGCGATCACGGCGCCAGTGCAGGAGCCCAACACCACCGAGACGCTGTGGGGCGACATGGCGACCGCCACGGCGGTGGAGGGCGACACCGACCAGGTGACCCGCCTCGCACGCGGTGCTGGTAACGGCGGCATGGAGTTGGCCGATTTGCAGGCCATGGCGGACTACCTGCAAGCCAAGAATCCCAATCTCCCCAAGGTTCGGGTGCTCAAAGACCCCAGCCAGGCACCACGTGCGCTGCGCGAGTACATCAACCGCCAGGATGCCTGGAACGATGTGGAAGGCGCGATGCACGACGGCGAGTTGTTCCTGTTCGCCTCGGGCCTGTCGGACCCGCTGCGCGCGGAGCACGTGCTGATCGAGCACGAAGCTGCCCACTACGGGCTGCGCGCGGTGTTGGGCTCGTCGCTCAAGACCGCCATGAACCTTGTGTACGCCCAGAACCCCGCGGTGCGCCGCGCGGTGGCGGAAATGCAGAAGCGGGGCAAGCTCTCCACCACCGAGGCGGTGGAAGAGGTGATCGTGGACATCCCGACCGCCGACCTGGCCAAGCTGGCCGGCTGGCGCAAGGTGACGACCTTGGTACGCGATTGGCTCGCCGCACACGGCTTCGATCGCCTGGCCCAGAAGCTGACAGACTGGCTGGACGGCACGCTGAGCGACCAGCAACGCGCGGACCTGTTTGTGGCCGAGTTGGTGCGCGGTGCACGCGATTACGTTGCTGGCAAGGCGGCCATGCGGCCGGGCGCCGTGCTGGCGGGAACCCGCCTGTCAGGCACGCTGGCCGAGGACATCCAGGCCCAGGAGAAGTGGTTGCAGGCCGAGGCCCGCGCACGTGGCTACAAGGACATCGAGGACCTGCTGGAGAAGAACTACCCGCTGTTTGAGAAGCTGGCCACGTTGTGGCGGCAGAAGAACCCGGCGGATACCTTGTTGTCGCGCGGCCCGAGCACCAAGGCGGCTTACGAGGCGCGGATCGACCAGCTTTTTGCTGGCGTGCCAGCCAAGTTGAAGGGGGTTCGGATGATGGACCGGACTGAGGTGATGGGGTTGCTGGGGTACGCCGACAAGCCGATCGACCTGGCAGAGGGCAAGGTGGTCAAGGGCCAGACAAACCACCCGGCCATGACCCCCGAGGCCTGGAAGAAGATCCCTGAGTGGTTGGACGCGCCCGCCGCTGTGTTTGATTCCGCGACAGAACCGGGCCGCCTGGTGTTCGTTGCGCCTGAACTGGTGCGCGGCTCGGTGGTTTTGATTGTTGTGGTGCCAGAGGCCGACTCGGCCAAGGCTCACATACTGATCAACGCCTACGACAAGGACAACGGACCACCACCGTTCCGCCAGTGGGTTGCCGCCGACAAGACGATGTACGTCGACAAAAACAAATTCCCAGCCATCCTGGACGCCTCTGGGCTCCAATTGCCCAGTACAGCGTTCCAAAACAAGCCGGGAACAAGAAAGATTTTAACGCAAAAGGACCTGGCTGGCTACATAAAAGTGAACCCGAATACGGCATTGTCTCGGGCGCCGGATAAGAAAACCACAACCGAACGCGCCGAAGCGATCCTGGCGGCCAAGACAGGGACCCTGCGCCCTATCGACGCCGCCGCGCGCATGCTGACCCGCGTGACCGGTGTGGAGCGCCTGACGGGCGCCATCTACAACCGCGCGGCCTACCTGCTGGACCGCTACACACCGGAAACCGTCAAAGCCGGTGTGGTGGCCGACTACGGCGTACCCGAGGCGGTGATTGACCAGCGCGTGCTGCTGCAGGGTCGCCAGCGGGTGCAGCTGCGCAAGGCCGGCGAGTTGATCGAGAAGCTGTCCACCCTGACGCGCGAGGAATCCCGGGTGGCTTACGAGTGGATGAACATGGACGGCGCCGACCCCAAGGCCTACCTGTCCATGATGCAAGGCCTGCCCGAGGAATCGGTGAAGGTGCTGACGGACGTGCAGAAGATGGTCGACCAACTTTCGCGCGAGGCGGTGCGCTTGGGCCAGTTGAGCCAGGACGCCTACGAGCGCAACCGGTTTGCCTACCTGCGCCGGTCCTACGCCAAGCACATCCTGGAACAAACCGCCGGCGAGAAGGCCAAGCGCTCGCGCGTTATTTCCATTCTGGGCGACCAGTACAAGGGGCGTGGCCTGACTGAATCTGTTGCTATGGAGAAAATAGCAAACACCGCGCCCGAATGGTGGGGTCGGAAGCTGAAAGCCGGCAAGGCCGACGCCGGCCTCAAG
Source organism: uncultured Burkholderiaceae bacterium (assembly GCA_964486575.1). GTDB lineage: Bacteria > Pseudomonadota > Gammaproteobacteria > Burkholderiales > Burkholderiaceae_C > PCRC01. The sequence continues at coordinate 5,421 of CAZANT010000037.1, forward strand.
GGCGAGAAGTTGGTGCGCCTGGAGCGCCGCGCCGGCAATGGTGCTGGCGTCAAGCCACTGCCAGACATGGCGGGCAAGGGCGCCGGCAAGCTGCTGGAGGTGATGTACTGGCCAGCGGGCGAGGCCATCCCCCAGAAGTTTGCCGAGTGGACCCGGGCGGGCACTTTTGAGGTCCGGGACGTGAAGGGCCCCAACGCCATCCTGTGGCGCGACTTCACCAAGGAAGAGCGCGAAACCATGGGCGAGGTGGACGAGGCCCGTTTCGCCATCGCCAAGACCCTGCACGGCATGATCCACGACGTGGAGGTGGGCCGCTACCTGGAGTGGATGGCGATCAACCAGGCCAAGAAGGAGGGCGAGTCCATCCCCGGCCAGGTGGTGGAGGCCTCGGAGCGGTACCGCGACACCTTCAAGCCGACCGACTGGGTGCGGGTGCCCGACACCAAGATCCCCGGTACCACCGTGCTCAAGTACGGCAAGCTGGCCGGCCGCTACCTGCCAGGACCGGTGTGGAACGACCTGCGCCAGGTGGTGGGCGGCCAGTTCAAGCCGTTCGGGGACACCTATGCGCAGATCCTGAGCCTCTGGAAAACCAGCAAGACCGCGCTGAGCCCGGCGGTGCACATGAACAACGTCATGTCCAACTTCGTCATGGCGGACTGGCACGACGTGGGCGCCACGCACATCGCCAAGTCGCTGCGCATCCTGCTGGCGGCCAGCCAGCGGGACGGCAAGGGCGCCCTGGGGCGGGCGGGCAACGCGCTGGCACGTGGCGGCATTGCCGACCGTGAGGCAGCGCGCGAGATCCTGGCGCGGTACACAGATTCCGGCGGCGACATTGGTTCGTGGGTGACCAACGAGATCGCCCAGGACCAGCTGGAGCCCATGCTGGAATCGCTGGAAAAGGAACTGGCGGTGACAGCCGGCGCCTCAGTGCAGGCCCAGACCGGCGTGTTCGCCGCGCTGCAGCACGCCATGATGCTGCGCTTCCCGTCCGCCTGGGAGGCCTTCAAGCCAACCCTGCCCGGCCGCGTGGTGGCCACCGAGGCCCAAAACCTGATCAACCTCTATCAGTCGGAGGACGATGTTTTCCGCCTGGCCGCCTGGTTGAAAGCCAAGGAAGAGGGCGCCACCGACATCGACGCCGGCAAGAAGGCGCGCCGGTCCTTCCTCGATTACCACATCAACGCGCCGTGGGTCCAAGCGCTGCGCACCACAGCCCTGCCGTTCATTTCCTTCACCTACCGTGCGGTGCCCATGATGCTGGAGGTGGCCGCGAAAAGGCCGCACAAGCTGATGAAGTTGATGCTGCTCGCCGGCGGATTGAACGCATTGGGCGCCCTGCTTGCAGGCGCGGACGACGACGAAGAGCGCAAGCTGCTGCCCGAGGAAAAAGCCGGCTCCATCTGGGGCATCGTGCCCAAGCTGATCCGCATGCCCTGGAACGATGCCCACGGCTCGCCGGTGTACCTGGACATTCGCCGGTTCATCCCGGTGGGCGATGTGTTCGACATGGGCGCAACCCATGCCGCCTTACCCATCCCGCCTTGGATGCAGGTCGGTGGCCCCTTGGCGCTGTTGGCCGAGTTGATCTCCAACAAGTCGTTTTTCACTGGGAAGGATATTGTTCTGGAGACTGACACCCCGGTTCAGAGTGCCACCAAGGTGTTCAATCACTTGTACAAGGCCTTCGCGCCCAACATCCTTGGCCTGCCAGGCACCTACGCGACAGAGGGTGTGGTCGGATCAATGACTGGCCGCACCGACGCCTTTGGCCGGGAAATGTCCACCACCCAGGCGGTGGCCTCGTCCTTCGGCGTCAAGTTGGGGGCTTACCCGGCAGACGTGCTGCGCCGCAACCTGAACGCCAAGGCCCAGGCCCAGATGATGGAGGTTCAGAAGAACATCAGCCAGCTAAAGCGCCAGCGCCAGACCGGCCGGATTGACGCCGCGGACTTTGAAAAACAGGTACAGGTCGAACTGGCCAAGAAGCAGAAGATCATGCGCGAGCTGGGCGAGAAGCTGAACTGACGGCGGCTACTGCACGCAGGCAAAACCCACTGGAGGTCGTTGCTGTCAATTAGCTTGGCCGCGCAGCCTGCCAGGACCATGGCCGCCACCCCTACGAAGAACTGCCGTATGTATCTCTCCTTGGGTTTTTGGTCATCATCACTACGACCAGTCCCAAAGTCTGGGGATAAATCGGGGATAAATTAGGGGAATCAGGGGGCATGAAAATGGCGCTCTCAGAGGGAGATTTGCCCCTCGATGCCCCCCTAGTTCCCCTAATCGTTGGGTTCGAGCCCCATCAGCCACCCCAGTTCAAAGGCCTGTTGATTTTCAACAGGCCTTTTTTGTTTTTGTGCATACAAAGCAACTCGGCAGCTTGAGAACGTACGATCTAACCGCGTCTTGCTATGACGTTGTTTTTCATTACTGCGTTGCAGTCAGGTAATTTCTTTAATCGTCCAGTCGCACGTGCGTCAATTGCGGCGTTAAGTCTCATTTTGAGGCATCCATTTTCGGTGACTGAACGGTAATCCAAACCCTAAGTTCACGCGGGGATGGCCTCGTGTGCCGATTCTTGGCAGCCGCATTTCAAGGCACACCTCAGAAATGGAGAACCTTGGTTCTAGTTTCTGCGCTTCGCGCATTTGCAGTCCCTTAAACCCGTCCTTATTCATGCGATTGAGCAGGGATGGCGTCCCTACGATGAAGGCTCCTTAACCACTTATTGGAGTTCTTTATGAAACAAGTCATTGCCAAATTCTTCCGCGACGAAGAAGGTGCAACTGCCATTGAGTACGGTCTGATCGCGGGGCTTATTGCGGTGGTCATCATCACTGCGGTAACCGCTATTGGTACCGATTTGACATCGACTTTCGATGCCATTGCCGATGCATTGCCGGCCGGAACAGGCAGCTAAGCAAAACTAAATCGCATTCTGAAGGCAGCGACAAACATGTCTGATTCACCTGCGCTGCTTTTTGTGTTGATTTGGTGCGTCACGGTCACTTGGTCTGACTGGACCCGGCGGCGCATCCCCAATTCTTTGGTCGCAGCCGGCTTGGGTGTTGCTGCGCTGGGCCTCGTTTTTCAAGGGCAAACACTGCTGGGTGCGCCACCTGTGCTGAGCCTGGCAGGTGCCTTAGCAGGTTTACTGGCCATGCTACCGCTGTACTTGTCCCGCACCATGGCTGCAGGCGACGTCAAGCTGTTTGCTGCCATCGGCGCGTTGGCTGGCTTCTGGGCACTTTTGCCGGTATGGCTCGTGGCGTCGGTTCTGGCCGGGCTGCACGCTGTGTTGCTGCTGTCTGCCAAGCGCCTGATACCTCAATATTCGGCCACGCCAGCATTGGGCGCTTTCGCCCGCCTGCCCTACGGCGTCCATTTGGCAATCGGCATGGCCTGTGTGGCCATTCGTCCAGACCTTGTCGCAATATTCACGCCGCAGGCATTCCTTCAGCGCATCACGCACTGACCTAATTTTTAATCTTCTGTAATGCCATGAACAAAGTCACAAAACTATTGGCAGGTCTGTTGCTGCTGGCAGCGGTGCTGATCGGCCTGTATGCCTTGATGCTTGCGCGCCAACCCAAACCAGTTGCGCCAGCGCCAGTGGCGGTGGCTGCGGCGAACACTGTCAACCAGTACGCCGTGGTGGTGGCCAGCAAGCCATTGCTGGCAGGCAAGCCCATTCCGAACGATGCTGTTCGAGTGGAGAAATTGCCGCTTAGGCCGACCAACAGTTATAGCGACAGCGCCGAGGTGGTGGGCAAGCTGCCTGTGACAGACATCGGCATTGGTGTTCCATTGCTGCAGACCCATTTGTCTGGCGGTCTGGCAAGCCAGGTTGCCGAGGGTGAACGTGCTGTTGCTGTCAATATTGACGAGGCGGTCGCAGTGGGGTACCGCATCAAGCCAGGTGATTTTGTCGATGTTTTCTTTGTTCTGAAGCAAGACAACAGCGAAATATCACCCAGCCAGTCACGTCTGCTGCTGTCGCGACTGCGCGTTTTAGCAACAGGGAGCACATCTGTGAACGAAGACGCGTCCAAGGCCGATGCTGCCCGTGCACCTGCTCGCACTGCCGTGCTCTCTGTACCAATTGCTGATATCAACAAACTCACACTGGCGCAGCATGCTGGACGTCTTACCTTGGCGTTGCGCAACCCAAAGGACGCGGATATTCCGTCTGAGTCGCTTTTCCCAAGCCCATCTTCAGTTTTGCAGGCGCGCGACTTCAAGTCTGGCAGCACAGATCTGGCAAGCGGCAAAGTGCTGACTCGGGAGCTCGCCAACGAACCTGTCAATCAGGCCTTTGCAGGTACCAGTCTGCCAGGACTGTCCGCCAAAAAAGACGGACTCCCTGTACGTGTTGGGGGGGTATCCCCAGGGCGTGTTGCCGTTGTAGAGGGTGTCGAAATCATTCGTGGAGGAGTGCGTCAATGAGCGCCCAGCAATTCAAGTCAGTGGTGTTCTCTTCGGTACTGTGTCTTGCTGCGTCCACTGGTTGGGCCCAAACGGGCGGCACCGAGGCAGGTACACAAACGTCGGCTGCCTCACGGTCCGCAAAGGTGGAAGGCAGGACATTCAAGTCCGCAAAAGTCCAGCCAGTGCAAGTGACGGAATCCACAGCTGGTACGTTGCCAGAACAGGTCAATTTACAAAGCGCACAGCAGCAGGAGATGGTGCTGACACGTCCGATCGACCGCATTGCGATTGCCGATCCAAGCGTTGCCGATGCCTTGGTGCTGAAGGCCAAAGGCAAACAAGGGCATGGCTCACTGTTGCTGTTTGGCAAGCGCTCAGGGAGCACCAATCTGCTGCTGTGGTACAGAGGACAAGCCCAGGCGACCAGCATGAACTTGGTCGTCGATGGCGATGACCTCAAAGGAACCGGCTTGCGTGCCAGTGGCTCGGTGTTGACCGGTACCGCGCCCGACATGGTGGCCCACGCACAAGCCAACGCCTTGATTCGCCAGAACCAACCTGGTGGTAAAGACGGCAGAGTTTTGATCGACCAAAGCACTGTTGCCACGGGTGGCACCGTACAGGTGGACGTGAAGGTGGTGGAGTTCAGCAAGACTGCGTTGAAACAGGTGGGTGCGAACTTTTCTTTTGTGAAGGGGAAGTACTTTTTTGACTCGTTGTTTGGCGCCGTCACCACACCTTTGCAGGGCGCGTTCAACCTGCTGGCAAATGTCAGCGACACAACGACTGCCAGCCTGCGTTTGCTGCAGAGCAACGGCATGGCACGCATCCTGGCAGAACCCACCCTGGTGGCCCAGTCTGGCCACAGCGCCAGCTTTCTGGCGGGAGGCGAAATCCCCATCCCTGTGCCGCAGGGCCTGGGCAGTGTGGCGATCGAGTACAAGCAGTTTGGTATTGGTCTGGCTGTGACACCTACCGTGCTGGGTCCGAACCGGATTGCGCTGAAGGTGGCACCCCATGCGAGTGATCTCGACTATGTGAACGCAGTCAGTATCAACGGCAGTGCAGTACCCGCGCTGCTGACACGGCGTGCCGACACCACTGTTGAATTGGGCGATGGTGAGAGCTTCATCATCGGTGGACTCATCAGCAAGAACATGGTGTCCAATGTCGACAAGGTGCCTCTGCTCGGTGACCTACCCATCATTGGTGCCTTTTTCAAGAACCTGAATTTCCGGAACGACGAAAAAGAACTGGTGATCATCGTCACCCCCCGTCTGGTGCGACCGTTGGCACGTGACACCAATCTCGCTGCAGCGTTGCCCGGCAGCCGCGCCGACCAGCCCAACACACCGGTCTGGACGCCTTACCTGCTGGATGGTGCTGCCGATGTGTTGCCCGGTTTTTCCAAATGACAACCTTGCCGCCGGAACTGCCCAGAGCGCATGTGCTGAACCCGGGCCTGCCCGAGTTTGCACTTGCGTTCGGACAGCCAGGCACGGCAGAGACTTTGTTCTCCGCCGTGGCCAGCTTGGGTAACCTGTCACCGCTGAATGGCGGGGTTGACGACTGTGCGCACGCGCTGTCGATTGGCGCCTACCGGCTGGTGTTTCTTGATTTTTCCCAATCACAAATCGGCCGCTCAACCAATTTAGCGAAGCAGCTCGCCAGCAGCCGTCCTGACCTGACGCTGGTCGCGGTTGGTAACTCGGCGGTGGCGGACTCGGTGCTCTCGGCGCTGCGTGCCGGCGTCAGGGATTTCATCGACCTGACAAGTGCCCATCTTGAGGCGCCAGCGATTGTTCAGAAAGCCTTGTCATCCAGCCCAATTGTGGTCAGCGCACAGGCGTCGACTGTCCGGGGGAAGCTGCTGGTGGTGCTAGGTGCTCGAAGCGGGGTGGGGACCAGCTGTGCAGCCGTCAACCTCGCTTTGTTGGCGCAACGTGCTTACGGTGGAGAGGGAAACTCGCTTTTGCTGGATTTTGGCATTCCAGTGGCGGATGCTTCGCTCTACCTCGGGCAGAAAAAAGAGTTTGATTTGCTCCAAGCCGTCAACAGCTTGAGCCGCATTGACGACACCTTTATTGCATCGGCATTTGCACGTCATGCCAGTGGCTTCAGTTTGTTGCCCATGCCCAGTCAAACTGATCGCATGCGCGAAATTGCTTACAGCAATGTCTTGTCATTGCTGGACTTGATGCGCGGTTTTTTCCCATTGCAGATTGCCGATCTGGGGGGCTGCAGCGACCCAGATTTTGTGGCGGCGATGGTGAGGAGCGCCGACGAGGTGCTGCTGGTCAGTGACCCATCCGTGGGGGCCATTGTATCGGCGCGCACATTGGTACAGGCCTTGGCCGATCGGGGTGTGATTACCAGCAAGATTCAACTGATGCTGTCAAAACACGAGGTGGCATTGGCGTTGACCGCCGCCGATGTGGCCAAGCGGTTGGGTGTTCAGCCCATGGTCGAGTTGCCCCAATGCCACGTGGCCATGCTGCAAGCCATGAACCAAGGCCGCGCCTTGGCAGAGGTTGCCCCCACGGAAGCTTACGTGCAGGCGATCGAAACTGTCTGGCGCCGCATGGGTTGGTTGCCCGATGCCAAGCCGGTTGCCTCCCGCTTTGACCAAGGTCTGGTGAAAGGCTTGCGCCGATTGATCCAGCGACCCTCCTGATCCAACGAGACCACCACCATGCGCAACGCAAGCTATGAATTCTCGACCGACACCAGCACCTTTGCCGGGTCCCAGCAGTTTCTCGACATCAAGCAAAGTGCCCAGTCGCACTTGCTGACACGGATTGAGGAGGAGGGCCA
>CAZANT010000037.1:12678-13136 GCA_964486575.1 uncultured Burkholderiaceae bacterium
CACACGCAAGCCGCGTAACACCGTACAACAGTTTGTGCTGACCGAGGTGGATGCTTTTATCCGCAGTCGGCGTGTACCGATCAACGATTTGGAAACACGGGTGATCGCCGACGCCCTGTTCAAAGACTTGATGGGCTTGGGCCCGCTTGAAGACCTGTTGCTTGACCCGTCGATTGAAGATATTTTGTGCAATGGCCCCAAAGAAGTATTTGTGTCGCGTGGCGGCGTGCTGGAAAAGTCAAACACCCGGTTCACCGACAGCGCGCACCTGTTGCGGATCGTTCGCCGTATCCTCGCGCCGCTCGGTCGCCGGCTCGACGAGTCCACGCCGATGGTTGACGCGCGCCTGCACGACGGTGGACGCTTGAACGCGATCATCGAACCGCTGGCGCTGGAGGGGCCTGTGGTGTCGATCCGCAAGTTCCGCAAAGACCCCATGACGCCCCAGGAACTGGTGG
>CAZANT010000038.1:0-3160 GCA_964486575.1 uncultured Burkholderiaceae bacterium
ACGGCAACAAGAGCCAGGGTGCCCGCACCCAGGCGCTGGCCGGCTTCAAAAGCGGTGACGTGCGCGCGCTGGTGGCCACCGACATCGCGGCCCGTGGTATCGACATCGACGAATTGCCCCACGTGGTGAACTACGAGATCCCCAACGTCTCGGAAGACTATGTGCACCGCATTGGCCGCACCGGCCGCGCGGGCAACAGCGGCGAAGCGGTCAACCTCGTCTGCTTGGACGAAGAAGGCTTCATGCAGGACATCGAGCGCTTCACCAAGCAGCAAATCCCGGTGCAAACAGTTGAAGGCTTTGGCCCAGACGTCGGTGAAAAAGCCGAGCCGCTCGCCATGGGACGCCAAACCATCTGGGGTGGCATTGGCAAGCCGCCCAGCCGCGAGGTGATGCAGGCTGCTGCCAAGGCCGCCCGCACCGAGATGATGGCCCGCATGCGCGACAACAAGGCGAGCCAAGGCAGCCGGGGTGGTAGCGGAGGGGGTGGAGGTGCTGGTGGTCGCGCACAGGGCGCGCGCCCAGCGAAAAACGCTGGCCGTGGCCAGCAAGCATCGTTGCAGGACCAACCGCCCCGTGGCTACCAGAACGACGGTCAGCCACCACGCCAGCCACGCCCAAATGGCGGCGGCTATGGCGGCGGGTACGGCGACCACCCCAACCGCGGTCAGGGTGGTCGGCATGCCAACGTTGGTCATGGTGGCCCGGCTGGCCAACCCGATCCGCTGCGCACCAGCATCGACAGCATGGCCGAGCGCGGTCGCCGTGGCGGTGGTGGCGGCGGTCGCCCTCGCTCCGGTGGCGGCGGTGGTTTCGGCCCCCGAGGTCCAGGCAACCCAACCCGGTCTTTCGGCCGCTGACCCATTCAGAACCTGAACGCCTTTGCGTTCAGGCCAAAAAAACAGGGCTGGCGAATCGGATTCGCCAGCCCTGTTTTGCTTGGTGCCGCCCCACAACGGGCCGGCGCCGTTGCCGGGTTAACGGCTTGGTGGGGGAACAATCACCAGCGTGTCGCCGCCGGTGCGGCCGCGTTGGCCGGTGGCCCCGGTGTCGCCGGTTGTGCCGGTGGCGCCGCTGGCCCCGGTCATGCCCATGGCGCCGGTTTCACCAGGCGCCCCGGTATTGCCCGACGAGCCAGTGGCACCGGTGGCGCCCGGGGCACCCGCTGGACCAGGCACTGTGATCACGGTGGGGGCCACCGCAGGTGCGCGGTCACAAGCGCTGAGGGTAAAGACCGCGAGTGCGGCGGCCAGTGCGACAGAGTATTTCATGGAGGAATCCCTTTGTTGTTTGCCAGATCCACCGCAAGCCAGAATGGCGGGTGAGGCAGAACGGGTCAACAACGAAGGTACCCCGGCATCACGGTCGGTAGCGTGGGCGGGCAAGGCCAGAGGTTCCCGGCCAGCAGGCCGAACCGACGTAGGAGAAACGGCCGTCAGGCAAGCTGCGCCCCTACCAGCGCTCCTTGCACCCCGTGACCATGGCACGGATCAAGCGGGTGCGCTCCAGGCGACCCATAACGATGGCCGCCAGCGCATGCCCGAACGCCAGCGCGATCAAACCGTCGGCTGCCAACTCGTGCAAGTCTTGCAACCACGCTTCGCCAAAAAACGTGTCCAGCGTTTGCATCCAACCGGTCAGACCCAAGGTGAGCACAACGGCCATCAAGGTCAGCATCATCAAAGCGCCCAAGGGGTTGTGCCCAGCATGAAATTCGTGGTCACCCGACAGCAGCCCAGCCACATGCCGGCGCAGCCGCGCAGGTGTTGGAAAGAAGCTGCTAAACCGGGCATGGCGGCTGCCCACAAATCCCCATCCGATCCGCGCCACCACCAAGGCGGTGGCCGCGTAACCCAGCCACTGGTGGATGTCTTCGCCGTCATCCAACCAGAAGTAGTTGGCGAGCACACAGCCGACCAGACTCCAGTGGAACAGCCGAACGAATCGGTCCCACACGCGGATGGGCTGAGTCAACAGGGGGCGGGATGGCATGTGTAGCCTGTCGTTCAGGATTTGGCTTCGAGCACTTTGGCGTTGCTGGGGTCGAAGTAGATTTCGACCTTCTTGCCGGTCTTGTCAAAGCCGTAGATTTCGTAGCACTGGCCCTTGCTGACCTTGAACTGCTTGATCTGGTAGCCCTGCTGCTCCAGGCCTTTCTTGAAATCGGCCTCTTTCATCCATTTGCCCTGGGGCACGGTGCAGGTGGGGCCGGCCACTGCGGCAGCCGACAGAGCGGCGAGGAAGGAGGCGATGACGATGGATTTCATGGTGATTCCTTGGAGTGTGGATTGGTTGTGTTGAATCGCCAGCATGAGCTGGTGGATGTATTGAAACCATCCAGAATGAACTGGCACTGAAGACGCTCAGAATTGGAGTTTCATGCCCACACTGAAGAGGCTGTCGCGGCCACTTCGGCCGATGCTGCCGTCCAGTTGCACATCTCTCATCAGCTCGGTGCGCAGGCCCAGGGCCACGGTCGGTTTGGCGCTGCGCTGAACCAGCCATTCGACGTTGCCAGTCACGCTGCCAAACGCCTGTTCCCAGGCCACGCCAGCTGCGGGCAACGCGGGGCCACCCGGTGCGCGGTTGACGCCTAAATTCAGGTGTACCGCACCTGGGCCGACCTCGCATGTGTTGATGCCGGTGGCATACGGTGTGGCACCGCGTTGCCCTTTGGGGTGGGCCATGCCCAGCACCAGTGCTTGGTGGCAGCCATGCTTTTCGGGCTGCGAGAGCTGCAACTTGCCCTGCAGGCTGGTGGTGGTCAAACCCTCCGTGCGGTCACGCGCCACGGTGGCTGACAGCTCCAGCCCAGGCACCGGGGCGTAGGCTGGTGCGGTATTCCACACATTCGCTCCACCCGGCTGGCTTGCGTACCAAATTTCCACATGGCCGGCACCGGCGTCGTTGACGTTGGCATCGTCCACATTGAGGGGACGGCCTGCATGCACTTCGCCAAGGAAGGGCACTAAAGACAACAGGGCGACCGGGATACGGCCGCCGTTGGGCACCAGAAAAGACATGAATACTCCCTCGTTTGTTGGTGATGCGTCCTTTGCGCGGGGGCAGTGTGCGTGAGGTGCCTTAAGCGACGCTGAACCCGCCTTCAGGTGCCATTCAGTTTCCGGCGGTCCAATTCAAATTTTTCCTTCGAACCACC
>CAZANT010000038.1:3170-13063 GCA_964486575.1 uncultured Burkholderiaceae bacterium
TTACTGGTTGAAGACGACGTCGCGCGTGCCGAAGCGGTCAAGGCCGACCTGGATGGGAAAGGGTTTGCCGTGGACCATGCGCACACCCTGACTGCAGCCCGAAACATGTTGCCGCTCGCGCCGTGGGACGCGATGCTGCTGGACCTGCACCTGCCCGACGGTGATGGGTTGGGCCTGATCCCTACCGCCCGACGCCTCGCGCAACAGCTGCCCATCATCGTCCTGACCGCCCGCGACCAGGTGTCTGACCGGGTGCGCGGGCTGGACAGCGGGGCCGACGACTACCTGGTCAAGCCTTTCGACCCCGACGAGCTTTTGGCCCGCTTGCGCGCCATCGAACGCCGCCGCAGCGGCGGGGCATCGGCCGTCATTACGCTGGGTCAACTGCTGATTGACCTTGGCAACATGACCGTGCTGCGTCGCGGCGAACCGGTGTCGCTCACCGCCAAAGAATGGGCATTGCTTCGCGTGCTGGCGTCTCGGCTGGACCGCATCCATCTGAAAACCGCGTTGATGGAGGCGCTATACAGCTTTGACGACGAGGTTGGCAGCAACACACTGGAGGTGTTCATCTACAACCTGCGCCGAAAACTGGGCTCCAGCAGCATCCAGAACGTGCGTGGCCTGGGCTACCGCCTGGTGGGTGACGACACATGAAGCGTCCCGGCAGCCTCGCTTCCCGTCTGTCGCGGTCGCTGATGATGGCGATCGGTGGCGCCTGGCTGTTGCTGGCTGCGGCGGGCGCGGGCATGGCGCAGTACGAAGTCAACGAGGGCATGGACAACGCACTGGTCGACACCAGTTACCGGCTGTTGGACCTCGCACTGCACGACCTGCAACTGACGAGACCGGCGGGCGACGGCAGGCACCGCCCGGCCCTGGTCCAGGCGGGGGACAGCGCTTTCGCTGACGACCACATGTCCTACCAGGTGGTGAACGCCCAGCGCGAGGTACTGCTGCGCTCCAGCGACGCGCCAGAAAAAGCCATGCAAGTGCCGCTGGCCAATGGCTTCACCAACCTGGAAGACCATCGCATCTACACCTACAAACACCCCGAGTTCCCGGTGTACATCCACATCGCCGATGCATTGGACCACCGGCGTGAGGCGATGTTGGAAACGCTGCTGACGCTGCTGGCGCCCATGCTGCTGATGCTGCCACTGCTGGCCTGGCTGGTGCATGCCATCACCCGCAAGGGGCTGGCTGAAGTTGGGCGGATCGCCGCGGAGATCGGCAATCGCAATGGCAACAACTTGAGCCCGCTGCCAGCCATCCCGCGACCCACCGAGCTGCAGGTAATCGCCGACAGCACCAACCGGCTGTTACAGCGGCTGGGCGACGCGCTGGACACCGAGAAGGCCCTTGCCGCCAATGCAGCGCACGAGCTGCGAACGCCGCTGGCCACGGCCCGGCTGCGCCTTCACGCCTTGCTGGCCATGCCACTGGCTCCGATGCAAGAAGCCGAGGCCCGCAAGGCACTCGACTCGTTGGTGGCACTCAACCGGCGCGCAGAGAAACTGCTTCAGTTGTCACGTGCCGAATCCGGCGCCGCCCTGAACGGCGAGCCCGTCAACCTGGCCATGCTGGCAGCCACCGTGGTGCAGGACTTCTGGAGCGACCCGGCGCTGCTTGACAGGCTTCAGCTGCACGTATCGGCCGAGCACGACATCGTGGTTCAGGGCGACTTCGACACGCTGGCCATTGTGCTGCGCAACCTGATTGAAAACGCGGTGCGCTACGCCGAAGGCAGCGTGATCGATGTCATCGTGGAAGCCCCTGCCACGTTGCGCGTGCGTGACACGGGCCCTGGCGTGAGCGCCGAGCGCATCGCCCAAATCCGCGAGCGCCATGTCAAGAACCAGCGCAACACCACCGGCTACGGCCTGGGCATGTCCATCGTCAGTACGGTGGTGCAACGTCACCGCGCGCAACTGGTGCTGCTGTCGCCACCCGAGGGGCGGGCGCAGGGCTTTGAGGCCCGTGTGGTGTTTCAGGGAGACCATTGAGCACACCTCGCCAGTGCGCCGATGGGTTCGCGACGCACCGGGTCTCAAGTTCCGCCATGAGTCGCCGAAAAGAAGCAGGCAGGCCGAATCCCGCTGCCCAGGCTGGCTCCTGACCCTGCACCGCTACCCTCCGTCCCATGGTCCAGCCCCACGACAACGCCCCACTCCAGGACTTACACATCCTGGTGGTGGACGACGAGCCTGCCAACCTCAAGCTGCTGCGCCTGATGCTGCAGCACGCGGGTTACCGTCACATCTCGCTGCTGGACGACCCGCGTCAAGTCGCCGGCCTGTGCCAGACGCAACCGCCCGACCTGATCCTGCTCGACATCAACATGCCGCACCTGGATGGCTTCGGGGTCATGGCGCAGGTCAGGGCGTTGGACTTGCCGCTGGCGTGCCCGATCGTGGTGCTGACGGCGCAGTGTGGGCAGGACCTGTTGCTGCGGGCTCTGCAGCAAGGTGCCAACGACTTTCTGAACAAACCCTTCAACCGCCAGGAGCTGCTGGCCCGGGTGCATAACCTGCTCACGTCCCACCTGGCGCGCAAACACCTCCAAGCAGACCGTGCCAACTTGACACAGGCGATCGACGACCGGACCCGCGAGGTACAGCGGCTGCAGGCCGACGTGGTGCGTCGCCTGGCCCGCGCTTCTGAGCTGCGCGACAACGAAACCGGCGCCCATGTGCTGCGCATGAGCCAGACCTCGGCTTTGCTCGCGAAACAGATGGGCTGGAGCGACAGCGCGTGCGCGCTGTTGTTGGACGCCAGCCCGATGCACGATGTCGGCAAGATCGGCATCCCCGACGGCATCCTGCTCAAGCCCGGCCCCTTGACGCCCGACGAGCGCACCATCATGCAGACCCACACCACCGTGGGCGCAGCGTTGCTCACGGGCTCTGACGACCCCTTGCTCAGCATGGCCCGGGACATCGCCTTGTGCCACCACGAAAAATGGGATGGCACCGGCTACCCCTCTGGACTTGCCGGCAACGCCATCCCAGAAGCCGCCCGGATTGTGGCGATTGCCGACGTGTTCGATGCCCTGACCTCTGAGCGCCCCTACAAGCCGGCATGGCCTGTGCCCGAGGCGGTCCGGTTCATGCAGAACGAGGCGGGCAAGCATTTCGACCCCAACATCCTGTCGCGCTTTCTGGAAGTCATTCCACAGGTGCAGGCGATTCGCCTGCGCCACACGGAATCTGCGGCAACAACACCGTCCGCCCAGCAGGCGGATGGCGCAAGGCCATGAAGTCGCGTCTGAGCCTGTGCGGGGTGTTGGTGGCTGTCGGTCTGGCTTTGGCGGCCACCGCCCCGGTGGCCTCGGCCGGCGCCACCCTTCAGCGCGTAATGGCCGCCAAAACGGTGCGGGTGTGCATCTGGCCGGCCTACTACGGCGTGACCTACCGCAACCCACGCACCCAGCAGCTGGTCGGCATTGACATTGACCTGTCGCAGGCGCTCGGCAGTGACTTGGGGGCGCAGGTCCAGAACGTCGACTCGTCGTTTCCCACCCTGGTGGACGACCTGCTGCACGACCGCTGCGACGTGGCGATGTTTGCCATCGGTGTGTTGCCCCAGCGGCAGGAGAAACTGCAGTTTTCGCGGCCCTACATGCAAAGCGACATTTACGGCGTCACCACCCGCAGCAGCCGCATCATCAAAACCTGGGCCGATATCGACCAACCTGGCGTGAACGTGGCAGTGCAGGCGGGCACGTTCATGGAGCCGGTGATGGCGGCCCAGCTGCAACACGCACGGATGGTGGTGGTCAAACCCCCGCAACTGCGCGAGCAAGAGCTGGAATCCGGTCGGGTCGATGTGTTCATGACCGACTACCCTTACAGCCGACGCCTGCTGGACAACGCCGACTGGGCCCGGCTGGTGGCGCCGCCCAAGCCGTTTCATGTCCTGCCCTACGCCTACGCGGTCAAACCGGGCGACGCCGAGTGGCTGCAACGCATCAACCGCTTTGTGGCGGACATTCAACAAGATGGTCGCCTCGCTACCGCCGCCAAGCGCCATGGCTTGACCGACATCATGGTGCTGAAATAAGTCGCAACGCAGTGTTGTCGATGGGCACCCCGGTGGTACGCGCACCACCGCCACGTTGGTTGAACCCCGCCGCGGTGGTCGTGGCTGCCAGCGCCTTGGCGCTGCTGGCCGTGACGTTGGCCGCGGCCTTTCTCGGTTACCAGCTGGACCAAACCCACCGACGCGAACTGCACAACGTCGCGCTGCTGGCCCGCAGCCTGGAAGACCACGCCAACCGCACGTTCAATGCGGTCGATGTGACGCTCGCGACCGTCGCAGACACCCTGGCCTCGCCCGGTAACCGCGACGAGGCCTTACGCCAGGCCGATGTTTTGCGCAAGGCACAGCAGGGGCTGCCCGTGCTGCGCAGTGTGTCGCTGGTCGATGCCGCAGGGCAGGTGATCAACAGTTCGGTGGCCAGCAACGTCGGCACACGGTTGAATCTTCGGTTGGTGCCGCTGCCGTTGCCGGGCGCGGTGGACCGCTTGGGTCCACTCGTGGCCGGGCGCGACCTCGCAGATGCGCGAGCGCCAGGCGCCGGCGACAGCCGCCACAGCTTTGTCCCGTTGAGCCGCGCCATACCGGTCGACCATGGCCCCCGGCTGTACCTGGTGGCTGCCCTCAACCCTGAGTTCTTTGCCAACGAGTACCCACTGATGCTGGGAAACGACGGCCACGCCGCCGCGTTGCTCACCGTCCAGGGCGTGTTGCTCAGCGCCACGGAGGGCATCACTCGGTCACCCTCTCTTGCGGCAGGTACACACCGGTTCTTCACCGACTACCTGCCCGCACGCGAAAGCGGCAGTTTCGTCGGACCCGGCTTCGGCGAGCGGCACGTCGTTACCGCGTTCCGCACCCTGCGCCAACGCCCGCTCGCGGTGGTGGTGGAGCGCGACTATGACCGTGTGTGGGCAGAATGGGGGCAAATCGCAGGGTGGGTTGCAGTCGCCTGCGGGCTGGTGTGCCTGCTGATCGGTGTCACCGCGGCCGCCGCCCGCCGCAGTCTGGCGGGCCACGCCGCGGTTCAGGCCGCGCTGCATCAGAGCGAGCTGGCGGTGGCTGCCAGCGAGCAGCAGCTGCGGGTGATGGTGGAGAGCGTGCACGAACTCGTGTTCCGCACCGACCCGCAAGGGCGGATCGGTTTTGTCAACGCGCATTGGCAACCGTTTTTCGGCCGCCCGGTGGCGGATGCGCTGGGGCATCGGCTGGCGGATTTTTGTGCCGAAAACGACCGTCCGGCAGTGGACGCTCTTTTCAACGCCGCGGCACGGCACGATACGCCCTCGCTGATGCTGCGGATTGCCCAGCCGCAGGGCGGACACCGCACGCTGGAGGTGTCTGTGGCGTCGGTCACCAGCGACACCGGCGGGCTGAACGGTTTTGCCGGCTTTGCGCTTGACGTGACCGAGCGCGAGGAAGCGCGCAGCCGCCTGGAAGCGCAGCTGACCTTCACCGCCAGACTGCTGGAAGTGAATCCGACGCCACTGTTCGTCAAGGACAACCAAGGCCGGCTGGTGATGGTCAACCAAGCCTGGTTGGACCTGATGAACCTGCCGCGGGAGGCGGTGATCGGCAACGACGCCCAGACGCTGTTCGGCGACGCGGCGGCCATCCACACCATGTACGACCAGCGGCTGCTGAAATCCGAGGACGCGGTGCGCTACGAAAGTCGCCTGGAGCGGCCAGGCCGACCCCCGCGCGACACGGTGCTGACCAAGGTGCGGTTCACCGATGCGGCCGGCCTGGCGGCGGGCCTGGTGGGCAGCATCGTGGACGTAACAGAGTTTCGAGAGGCTGAACGCAGCATTCGGCTGGGTAAGGAAACCGCCGAACGGGCCAACCAGACCCAATCCGAATTCATCGCGCACATCAGTCACGAATTGCGGACGCCGTTGCAGTCCATCATTGGCTTTTCCGAGCTGGGAGGTGACATGGCGCAGCAGCAACCGGCGCTTCAGGAAATGTTCAAGGACATCCAGTCCGGGGGGCAGCGCATGCTGACGCTGGTCAATGGCCTGCTGGACCTCGCCAAAATGGACCGTGAAAGCGGACTGCTCAACCTGCAGACCGCGCACATCGGCCCGCTGATGGCGGACGTCATCAAAGAGTTCAGACCGCTTGCGGTGCCGCGGCGCCTGACGCTGGCGTGGTTACCGACCCACGACGCGCTGTATGCACGCGTGGATGCATTCCGCCTGCAACAGGTGTTTCGCAACGTGCTGGCCAACGCCGTGCACCACGCCCCCGACGGCAGCACGGTTGAGGTGACCGGTGGCGTTCTTGCGAACGGCAGTTTGCAGGTGCGGGTAGCCGACCGGGGACCCGGTATCCCACCGGCGGAGCTGGAGAAAATCTTTGACACCTTTGTGCAGTCCAGCCGACAGCGGGACCGGCGCGGCGGCACCGGGCTGGGCTTGACCATCAGCCGCCGCATCATGCAGGCCCACGGAGGCCGCATCCACGCAGAAAACCGCGCCGGGGGTGGCACCGAGATGGTGATCACGCTGCCTGCCGAACGGGTGATGAGCGGGCCGGCCGAAGCTGCCCCCGCGCCCACCCTTACGCCCGCTTGAGGTTTTACGCGGCGTCGGCTTGTACGCCGTCCGGGCCGCTGAGGCGCTGCAACGCGTCGTCAATCAGTGCATGCAGCGCCGCTATCTGGCCGGGGCCGAGCCGCGCATTGAGTTGCAGTTGGGCGGTTTTCCAGCGGCGTTGCGCCTCGGTGCGCTTCTCGCGGCCAGCGGGGGTGGCCAGCACCAGGCGGCTGCGGGCATCGTCGCCAGCGGCAACTTCCAGCCAACCCGCAGCCACCATGGGCTGCAGGTTGCGCGACAGGGTCGACGCGGTGACCTTCATTTGCGCCGCCAGATCCACCGGACGGATGGGCCCGAGCAGCACCACGTGCGAGAGCAGCGAGTATTGCGTGCCTTTCAGGCCCGACTTGCCGACCTCTGCGTCGTAGTGCTGCGCCACTCGGCGCATCAGCTGGCGCAGTTTGAGGTTGGTGCAGCCTTGCGGTTGGGCGGTGGGGGCTGACGCGTCGGTGACTTTCATCGTCATTTAATTGTAGCTACAATTATTGTAGATGCAACTATAGGAGTTACCCGATGAGCGCTGAACAGGTTCAGGCCCAGTGGCTAAAGGACGCCGAGGCGGTCCGTGAACGCATGCTGGCCGCCGGTGGCAAGGCTGGGTTGGCCACACCCGACATGCTGGTGGGGAAAACCGGGTTGGAGCAGATGCAGGCCATGCTCGACGGCCTCTCGCCCTACCCCCACATTGCCGACACCATGGATTTTTCGCTGGTGGAGATCGCGCCTGGCAAGGCGGTATTTCAGGGCACACCCCAACTCAAACACTACAACCCGCTGGGCACGGTGCACGGCGGCTGGTACGCCACCCTGCTGGACTCGGCGCTGGGCTGTGCGGTGCACACCATGATGCCGGTGGGCCGGGCGTACACCACCGCCGAGCTGGGGGTGAACATCGTGCGCTCGGCATCCCACAAGTCCGGGCCGCTGCGGGCGATTGGTACCGTGCTGCACGCCGGCAAACAGCTGGCCACCGCCGAGGCGCGCATCGTCGGACCCGACGGCAAGCTCTACGCCCATGCCACCACCACCTGTCTGGTCTTCGAATTTCCGCCACGCAAGACCTGAGCTGGCACTGCAAAATACGGTGCATGCGACTCCTTCACACCATGCTCCGCGTGGGCAACCTTCAGCGTTCGATTGACTTCTACACCCAGGTGCTGGGCATGAAGCTGCTGCGCACCTCGGACAACCCGGCCTACAAGTACATGCTGGCCTTTGTGGGCTATGGCAACAACCCAGACCACGCCGAGATCGAGTTGACCTACAACTACGGCGTCGAGCAGTACGACATGGGCAGCGCCTACGGCCACATCGCCCTGGGCGTACCCGACGCCTACGCCGCTTGCGACAAGATCAAAGCGGCCGGCGGCAACATCACTCGCGAAGCCGGCCCGGTGGCAGGTGGCAGCACCGTGATCGCCTTTGTGACCGACCCGGACGGCTACAAGATCGAGCTGATCCAGCGTGCCGAAGGCGCGGGTGGTCAGGGCCTGCGCTGAAACTTGGCTGAGCCGCGTGGCCAGCCTGCGCAACGCTTCATTTTTTGTAGCTGAATCGCGAGCTTTCACAATGGCCAGCGGCCAACTGGGCATTATTTCCGCCTTTTCCAGACCCGTGGCACCGCTCTCATGGCGCGGTCATCGGCCCGGCGCTGTGCCACGTTGAAGAGGCTGACCCCAAGCACCCCATGTCCACCTGGCCCACCCCCGTCCGCGATCCCGCGCCCATGCTGGCCGAGGTGCACCGCGTCTGGGGTGGCGCGTCCGACCTGTGGGTGTTTGGCTACGGCTCGCTGATCTGGCGGCCCGACTTTGAACCGGCTGAGCATCGGCCCGCCAGGGTGCACGGCTGGCACCGTGCACTGAAGATGTGGAGCCGCATCAACCGCGGCTCGCCCGAATGCCCGGGCTTGGTGTTCGCGCTGCTGTCGGGTGGCAGCTGCCATGGCGTGGTGTTTCGCATTCCCCAACGAGATGCCCCCGGGGTGCTGGACAGACTCTGGCAGCGCGAGATGGTGACCGGTGTGTACGACCCGAAATGGTTGCCATGCACCACGCCACAAGGCCCGGTGACGGCGCTGGCTTTCACCCTGTCGCGTCGCAGCCCGAACTACACCGGTGAGCTAACCGAAGCGCAATACAACCGGGTCTTTTCAGCCGCCTGTGGCCGCTACGGCACCACGCTGGACTACGCCACGCAGACCTACGAATGCCTGTTAGCGCACGGCATTGTCGACCGACAACTGGGCCGCCTGCTGCGGCTGGCCGAGCAAAAACAAGGCTAGGGCCGGTTCAGCCACCCGCCTGGCGGGTCCGCCACAGCGCTTCGGCCGCGGCCAACGCGTCCACGGTGTCCACATCGGTTACGACGCCCACATCCTCCACCGTGATGCGCGCGACCGGCCGGGTTTTCAGCACCGAAGCCGCCCCTTCGGCGCCACTCAGCCGCATCAGGTCCGGCCCGCACGCGGCCGAGAAGCCCACCGGGTGGCCGCGCTGCCCTTCATAGAGCGGCACGACAATCTCGTAGTTGGCCAGTTCCAGTGCCAGTTCCAGCAGGGTGCTGCCGCGCACCAGGGGCAAATCGCCTGGCAAGATGAGCCAACCGGCCGCGTGCGGGGTCGCTCGGACGGCTGCCGCAATCGAGTCGCCCATGCCAGGGTGACCTTTGTCTTCGAGGTGCCAGGGCAAACCGCTGGCCTTGACCGCGTCCAGTGTGTGCTGCAGCACCGGCTTGCCACCCAGCAAAGCCTTGAGCTTGTAGGTGGTGCCGCCTGAGGCCTTGAATCGTTCACCCGTGCCCGAGGCCAGTACGATGACGGTAGGCTTCATGACACCGTCGCCAGACCATTCTTGACCTGCACCAGCTGCGCGACGATGGACAGCGCCATCTCCGATGGGGTTTTGCCACCCAGCTTCAGTCCGGCTGGGCCAACCAGCCGGGCCATGTCGGCCTCCGTGCAGCCGTAGCGGTCGGCCATGCGCTGCTTGCGCAGGTTCTGGTTGCGCTGTGAACCCAGGGCGCCGATGTAGAACGCCCGGGACTGCAGGGCCACATACAGCCCTGGGTCGTCGAGCGCAGGTTCGTGGCTCAGCGCCAGTACGGCGGTGTGCTGGTCGGGCGCGGCCTCAGCCACGGCCTGCTCGGGCGCGCCGGGCAAACGGGTGATGCCCGGGCCGTCGCGCTCGGGGCCATAGCCCGGCCGCGGGTCACAAACCAGCACCTCCATGTCGAGCTGGCGTACGATGCCCGCCACCG
>CAZANT010000039.1:0-3199 GCA_964486575.1 uncultured Burkholderiaceae bacterium
ATGCTGAGCAAACCCTGGAATTGCAGATTCTGCCTGTGATTCCCTTTTGGCTGCAAATTCTGGCAGCGGTATCGGGACTGCTACTGGCGGTGGTGGTGTGGTGGCTCATGCACAGCCGAGGACATGCCGATGCCGTGAATTCGGTTGAGTTCAATGGTCAAGGCACCGAAGTGATCAGCGTCTCGAATGATCAAACCGTGATCCGGTGGTGGGTCAAGGATAATGTCCTGATTCATAAGGGCTCAATTTACGAGGGTGACAAAGCGATTCGTGTGGTGCGCTATCGCCCTGTGGGCAATGACACGGTTTGGTTGGGGTTTGAAAATGGGGATATTGGCGGCTTAGGGCTGCTGAACCGTCAACAATTTGCCTTTTCCTTTGCCAAGGATCCGACTTCGCGACCGTTGACCGGATTCTGAAGGACCAGACCGGCTTCAAACTGGGGCCATTCGAGTTGATGGACCTGACTGGCCTGGACGTGTCTCACCCGGTGATGGAATCGGTCTACCACCAGTATTACCAGGAACCGCGCTACCGACCCAGTGTGATCACTGCCCAGCGCCTGGCCGGTGGCTTGCTTGGCAGGAAAACGGGCGCTGGCTTTTACACCTACGTTGACGGCGCCATCCAGTTGCCAGCCGAGCCCCCCGTCCCCACCGTGGGCACCATGCCGCCGGTATGGGTATCGCCACGCGCCGCCCGACGCGCGGACCTGCTGCAGTTGCTGAAGAACCTCGGCGCCAGCATCGAGACCGCCGAAGCGCCCAGCGACGCCGCCCTGATCGTGGTGGCGCCTCTCGGCTTCGACGTAAGCACCATTGCGGCCGTGGACCGGCTCGATGCCACCCGCACCATGGGCATCGACATGCTGATCCCCGATGCCGGTACCAAGCGCCGCGTTTTGGCCACCAACCCCGCCACCACCCGGGCTATGCGGGATGCAGCCCACGCGCTGTTCTCACGGGACGGCAAAGCGGTCAGCGTCATCCGAGACAGCGCAGGCTTTGTCACGCAGCGGGTGTTGGCCACCATCATCAACATCGCGAGCGACATGTGCCAGCAGGGGATCTGCAGCCCGCAAGACCTCGATACTGCGGTCGTCCTGGGTCTGGGTTACCCGCTCGGCCCGCTCGCGCTGGGTGACCGGCTGGGCGCCGCCAGCGTGCTGGAGATTTTGTTCAACATACAGACGGTACATGGCGACCCGCGTTACCGTCCCAGCCCCTGGCTGCGACGCCGGGGCGCACTGGGCATCCGCCTGACGCAGCAGGAAAGCTGAGCACCATGCCTGCCCAGCTCAAAAGTACCCGCCTGGGCCAGACCCTGGTGCTGACGCTGTGCAACCCGGAGCACCGCAACGCCCTTGGACCCGAGATGTACGCCGCGGGCGTTGAGGCTCTCGGTGTGGCCGAATCCAGCAACGAGGTACGCAGCGTGGTGCTGACCGGCGACGGTAGCACCTTCAGCGCGGGGGGTAACCTGCAGCGGCTGCAGGCCAACCGCCAGCAACCGCCGGAAGTGCAGGCCGAAAGCATCGAGGGCCTGCACAACTGGGTGGAGGCGATACGCACTTTCCCCAAACCAGTGATCGCGGCGGTGGAGGGTGCCGCCGCGGGCGCCGGTTTCTCACTGGTGCTGGCTTGCGACCTGGTCGTCGCGGCACGCAATGCCATTTTCGTCATGGCCTACAGCAACATTGCGCTGTCGCCCGACGGCGGAGCGAGCTGGGCACTGCACAACGCGGTGCCACGCCAACTGGCCACCGAAATGCTGATATGCGCCGAGCGGCTGGGTGCAGAGCGGCTGCACACGCTGGGCATCGTCAACCGTGTGGCTGAACCCGGCGCAGCGCTGGACGATGCACTGGCGCTGGCAGAGCAGATCAACCAGCGGGCGCCAAATGCGTTAACCAGCGTTAAGGAGCTGCTGAACGACGCGGGCAGCAGCTCAATGCCAGCACAGCTGGCCCGGGAGCGCGACCACTTCGTTAAGAACCTGCACCATGCCAACGCGGGCATTGGCATCACAGCATTCCTGAACAAGGAAGCGCCGCGCTACAGCTGAGACCTGGCACCGCCTGTAGACACGCAGGTGACAACCCTGAGCCAAAGGCACCGCGGACAGGGTGACAATGGCGTGTGAAAGCGATCACAACACGCCATGGACGACCCGATTCTGACGATTGAAGAGCGCGAGGCCATCAACGCCGGGCGCTGGTTCTCATCCCTGTCGCCGTCCCTGCGGCACGACATTCTGCGGTGCGCTTACGTCAAGCGGTTCAAGGACGGCGAGCTGATCGCCGCGCGGGGCGACCCACCGACAGAATGGTCGGCCTGCGCCCGCGGCGCAGTGCGGGTCAGCTCCACCTCGTTGTCCGGGAAACAAATCACCCTGACCTACATTGAGCCTGGCCTGTGGTTTGGCGACGTGGCGATTTTTGACGGCGACCGGCGTACCCACGACGCCTACGCCCATGGCGACACAGTGCTGCTGTGCGTGGCACGAACCGACTTTCAGAAAATCCTGGCCAACCACGTGGAACTGTACGAGGCACTGATGCGCCTCCAGGCCCGGCGCATTCGCCAGTTGTTTGGTTTGGTCGAAGACCTGAACACCCTGCCCTTGCGCGCCCGGCTTGCCAAGCAGTTGCTGCACCTGGCGCGCAGCTATGGCGTTCCCTGCCTGGCCGAAGGCAACGAGGTGCGCATCGGTCTGCAACTGGCGCAGGAAGAGCTGGCGCAGCTGCTCGGTGCCTCACGCCAGCGGGTCAACCAAGAACTCAAAGCCATGGAGCGCGACAACATCATCCGTATCGAGCCGGGTGGCCTGGTGGTGCGCAGCCGCGAAGGCCTGTTAAAAATCACCGAGGCCGACCTGTGAGCAATCTCGATCACTTCCAGGGCACGCGGGCGGTGTCGGCCAGCGGTGCGTTTGATGTGGGCGCGCTGACCGCGTGGCTGTCTTCCCGCCTGCCCGGCTTTGATGGACCCGTGAAGGTGGAGGTATTCAACGGAGGCCAGTCCAACCCCACCTACAAGCTCGTCACGGCCGATCGGTCATATGTGATGCGGGCCAAGCCTGGCCCGGTGGCGAAACTGCTGCCTTCGGCCCATGCGATTGAGCGCGAGTACCGGCTGATGCATGCACTGCGCGGCTCCCAGGTTCCGGTGGCCGAAATGCACTGCCTTTGCGAAGACGA
>CAZANT010000039.1:3209-12498 GCA_964486575.1 uncultured Burkholderiaceae bacterium
GAGAGTGTGATAGGTCGCGCGTTTTATGTGATGGCTTTCGTGGAAGGTCGGGTGTTGTGGGACCAGTCCCTGCCCGGAATGAGCAACGCTCAGCGGGGAGACATCTACCGCGAAATGAACCGCGTGATGGCTGCGCTGCACACTGTAGATTTCCATGCATTTGGTCTGTCTGATTACGGCAAGCCCGGGAACTACTTCGAACGGCAAATTGGCCGCTGGAGCAAGCAGTACCAGGCCTCCATCACCCAACCGATTGCCGAGATGGACGAACTGATCGCCTGGTTGCCCACCCATATCCCGGCCGATGCGCGGGACGAGACCAAAGTGGCCATCGTCCATGGCGACTACCGGATGGACAACCTGATGTTCCACCCCACCGAGCCGCGGGTGCTGGCCGTTCTCGACTGGGAATTGTCCACCCTTGGCCACCCGCTGGCTGACTTCAGCTACCACTGCATGGCCTGGCACATCCCGCCAGGTTCGTTCCGTGGCATCGGCGGGCTGGACGTCGCGCAACTTGGCATCCCGACCGAAGCGGCCTACATCAGGCAGTACTGCGAACAAACCGGCCTCACCACACCCGAAGCATTGCGAAGTGACTGGAACTTCTACATGGCCTACAACCTGTTCCGCTTGGCCGCCATTCTCCAAGGCATCGCCAAGCGGGTGGAAGCGGGTACCGCTTCCAGTGCCCAGGCCGTCAGTTCGGCCGCCGGTGCAAGACCGCTGGCCCAAATGGCCTGGCGCTTCGCGCAACAGACATGACCCCCATCTTTACGTCGGCCGACAAGGACTCACATGAACTTTGAATACACGCCCAAGGTCAAGCAACTGCAAGAAAAGTTGCTGTCCTTCATGGACGCGCACATCTACCCAAACGAAAACCGGTTTTACGCTGAAGTCGCCGCGAACCGCGCCAACGGCAACGCCTGGATTCCCACCGCGCTGATCGAGGAACTCAAGCCCAAAGCCCGTGCCGCGGGCCTGTGGAACCTGTTCCTGCCACACTCGCCCCGCGCCCCTGAAGGCTTGTCCAACCTCGAGTACGCACCCTTGTGCGAGATCATGGGCCGCGTGCCGTGGGCGCCCGAAGTGTTCAACTGCTCCGCGCCCGATACCGGCAACATGGAAACCATTGCCCGTTACGGCACGGAGGCGCACAAAGACGAGTGGCTTGAGCCGCTGCTGAAGGGCAATATCCGCTCGGCGTTCCTGATGACCGAACCGGACGTGGCTTCGAGCGACGCAACCAACATCCAGTGCAGCATCGTGCGAGACGGTGATGACTACGTCATCAACGGCCGCAAATGGTGGTCCTCTGGTGCCGGTGACCCGCGTTGCGCGGTCTACATCGTGATGGGCAAAACCAATCCCGATGCCGGTCGCCACGAGCAGCAGTCCATGATCCTGGTGCCATCCAACACCCCTGGCGTGAAGGTCATCCGCCCACTGTCCGTGTTCGGCTATGACGATGCGCCGCATGGCCACATGGAAGTGGCCCTTGATAACGTTCGGGTGCCCGCCAGCAACCTGTTGCTCGGCGAAGGCCGTGGCTTCGAGATCGCCCAGGGTCGCCTTGGACCCGGCCGCATCCACCACTGCATGCGCTCTATTGGTATGGCGGAACGGGCCCTGGAGTTGATGTGCAAGCGCCTCAACACGCGCGTGGCTTTTGGCCGCGAGGTCGCCCGCCAGAGCGTCTGGCAGGAACGCGTCGCCGAGTCGCGCTGCATGATCGAACAAGCGCGCCTGCTGACGCTGAAAGCGGCTTACATGATGGACACTGTGGGCAACAAGGTCGCCAAGGCCGAGATCGCGATGATCAAGGTGGTGGCACCCAACATCGCCTGCCAGATTCTGGATTGGGCGATCCAGGCCCATGGCGCTGCCGGTATGTCGGAAGACTTCCCGCTGGCCTATGGTTACGCCCACCAGCGCACGCTGCGGCTGGCCGATGGCCCCGACGAGGTGCACCGCAACTCCTTGGCCAAACTCGAACTGGCCAAGCACCTGCAACTGCGAGCCGACGTGGAAATGCCGGTCACACGCGGCGCCTGACGGTTCGGGCCCGTCGGGTGCACGGCCAGCGTGCAACGGCGATTTCTCTTACAGTGTCCTCACTGAAGGAGCAACCATGATCGACGTTTATTCGTGGGCCACGCCCAATGGCCATAAGGTTCACATCATGTTGGAGGAGTGCGGCTACCGCCTCGGGCGTGACTGGCGGGCCATCCCCGTGAACATCAGTACTGGCGACCAGTTCAAGCCCGAGTTTCTGGCGATCAGTCCCAACAACAAAATTCCGGCCCTGACCGACCCCAACGGCCCTGACGGCAAGCCAATCTCGCTGTTTGAATCGGGCGCGATCCTCCTGTACCTCGCGGGCAAGACTGGAAAGCTCCTGCCCAAAAGCGACCGAAAGAAGTTTGAGGTGTTGCAGTGGCTGATGTTCCAGATGGGCGGCGTGGGCCCGATGCTGGGGCAAACCCACCACTTTCGCTTGTACGCACCAGAGAAAATTGACTATGCGGTCAACCGGTACACCAACGAAACCAAGCGTTTGTACGGCGTGATGGACAAGCAACTGGCGAGCCACAAGTACATCGCCGGCAACCAGTACTCAGTCGCAGACATCGCCATCTTTCCCTGGCTTCGCAGTTGGCAAAACCAGGGCATCGACTGGGCAGACTACCCTCACCTCAAAGCCTGGTTTGATGGCATTGCGGAACGGCCTGCAGTGAAACGGGGGGTGGCGGTGTTGAGCGATCTGCGCAAGCCGCTGACGGACGACAAATCGCGGGAAACGCTGTTCGGCACCACCCAGTACCAGAAACGCTGACTGCCAGACCCAAGCGAACGGTTGGCCTGCCCGACAGGAATCGAACCTGTGACAACCGACTTAGAAGGTCGGTGCTCTATCCAACTGAGCTACGGGCAGAAGCATCTGTGGCGCACCGCCTGGCGGCAGGTACAAAAAAAGCCCAACGAGTGGGCTTTTTTAAACTTTGGTCGGAGTACAAGGATTCGAACCTTGGACCCCCTGGTCCCAAACCAGGTGCGCTACCAGACTGCGCCACACTCCGAGACCGAAATTATAGCGCGGCGGCAGTTCGATTTCGCGAGAGGCACGTGAAAATTCCGCGTACCAACGGAGCGATTCACAGCTTCACGTACTCGTACTCTGGCGCGTTGGCGTTGATGCCGCGGTCAGGCGGCGCAATCCAGCCAGCCATCTTCCCGGGCTCGGTCACACGCTGCATCAGGCTGTGAATGAAGGTTTTGTCAGCGTCGGTAGGCAGCCACTGGCCCTGTTTCGCCTCAAACTCGGCAGTGGTAATGGGGTTGCCCAATGGGTCGGTGTGCAAACCAGCCCAGGTGCCCACAGACCGGCGGAAGCGGGTAGACGGCAGCTTGAGCTCGAAGGCAACGCCAGCACGCTTGATCGCCATGTTCCAGCGGGTGACGCCCACGTTGCAGTCCTTCACGTACTCCAGTCGGGTGATTTCATTCATGCCGTTGCGCACCGAGATGGTCTCGTTTTTCAGGCCGCCCTGACCGTCAGGCACTTGAATGGTCATTTCGGTGTCGCTCTCCACGTGGTCGGCAAACTTGGCTTCGTCGGGCCGGCCCTTGATGCCGTTGGCGAAGTAGTTGGCAGCGTTGGACGACGCCTCCGAACCGAACAAGTCCAGCGAGCTGGTGAACCAGAAGTTCATGAACTTCTGGATGGTGGGCAGGTCCACCACACCGGCCTGACGCAGGGTGGCCACATCATCGGTGTCGAGCTCTTTCATCACTTCTAGGGTGCGCTTGATCACGCGGCCAATGCCGGTCTCGCCCACGAACATGTGGTGGGCCTCCTCAGTCAACATGAAGCGGGTGGTGCGGGCCAATGGGTCGAACGCGCTTTCTGCGAAGCTCTTGAGCTGGAACTTTCCATCGCGGTCGGTAAAGTAGGTAAACATGAAGAAACTGAGCCAGTTGTCCATTGGCTCATTGAAAGTGCCCAGGATGCGTGGTTTGTCGGCGTCGCCGCTGTGGCGCATCAGGAGTTCTTCGGCTTCTTCGCGACCATCGCGGCCAAAATGCGCGTGCAGCAAATACACCATGGCCCAGAGATGGCGACCTTCTTCCACGTTCACCTGGAACAGGTTGCGCAGGTCGTACAGGCTGGGCGCGGTGTGGCCGAGCATGCGTTGCTGCTCCACCGACGCGGGCTCGGTGTCACCCTGGGTGACGATGAGCCGGCGGAAGGTCGAGCGGTACTCGCCCGGCACCTCTTGCCAAACGTCTTGACCGATGTGGTCGCCAAAACCGATCTTTCGGCCCTCTTCCTTGTCCGCCAGAAAAATGCCCCAGCGGTAGTCGGGCATGGGCGTGTAGCCATAGCTGGCCCAGCCGGACGCATCCACGCCCACCGCGGTGCGCAGGTATACCTCGTTGGCCTTGAAGTCGCTCGGGCCCATTTCGTCCCACCAATTTAGGAACGCAGGTTGCCAGTGTTCCAGCGCGCGCTGCAGCTGGCGGTTTTCGCCGAGGTGGACGTTGTTGGGAATCAGGGCCTGTAGGTCAATGTTGCTCATGGTATTGCCTGTCTCTCTCACTCACAGTTTTGCCGGGATGGGCGGGGAAAAGGGTGCACGAACGGTGGGCAGCGCTCAGATGCGCTTCCAGTCAAACTTGGCTTTTTTGCCAGTGCCGAAGAGCTTCAGAGCCCCGTCTTCACCAACCGCGTTGGGGCGAATGAAGATCCAGTTCTGCCAGGCGCTCAAGCGGCCAAAGATGCGGGTGGCCATGGTCTCTTTGCCGGGGAAACGCAGCGAAGCCTCCATGCCAGTCATAGCGTCAGGGGACATGCTGGCACGCTCTTCCAGCATGATGCGAATTTCGTCTTCCCAGTCGATGTCATCGGGTGCCAGCGTGACAAGACCCAGCGCGAGGGCCTGATCGGCACGCAACGCACTGTCGTTCAGGCCTTGGAGCTGGGCAATGACCACCCCGTCCCCGCAGAAGCGGGTTTGCAAACGGGTCATGCCATTGACCGCTGGAAACCAGCCGAAGTTGGCGGCACTCAGCTGCAGCGTGGGTGCGCTGTCGGGTGCGTCGGGCAGGTCAAGCATGTAAATCCGGTCACAGGCCAACGCCAGCTCGTAGAAGGTGCCCGCGAAGCAAGAGCCGGAGTCCACCAGTGCGATCAGCGAGCGACTGGTTACGTCGATGCGAGCTAAGGTCCGACGCAGCGCGCCGGTGGTCTCCCGGACCAGCCAGTGGTCTTTCAGCGTAGCAAGCACGTGGTCCATCTTGAGCACCAGTCCGGCGTCGCCCTGGGTTTTGATGACCCAGGTGCCGACCTCCAACTCGTTGGTGCGCAAGTTCAGGATCGCGTCGTCCAGCTCGCGCTGCAACTGCAGCGGGTACCAGTGGGCGCCAGCCGCCTCAATCGCCTCGGGCGTGCTCTCGATGGCGGAGGCGGGTGCGCGAACGGTGAGCGTGGCGATGCGACGGACGCGGTCCACCTGGGCATCCACGGTGGCGTAGTGGTAACCGTCTGCGTCAATGGTGACGTTCACCGGTGTCAACTCGATGCCTTTTTCCGCTCCAGCCCTAGTGGAGGTTGCACGAAGCGCTTCAATTTCTGTAGCAATCAATTGGCCGAACTGCTGCGGTTTCGCGTGCTCATCAATCAGTTTCCAGTCTTTCGCGCGGTCGGCCCGCACCCCTTCGCTGGTGGTGCAGAAAATGTCAGCGAGGTCGCGGCGCACCTTGCGCTTGTCGGTCACTCGGGTCAGGCCTCCGGTGCCAGGCAAGACGCCCAGAAGTGGCACCTCGGGCAGGCTCACGGTCGAGGAACGGTCGTCCACCATCACGATGCGGTCGCAGGCCAATGCCAGCTCGTAGCCACCACCAGCACAAGCGCCGGTGACGGCGGCCAGGCTTTTCAAACCATCGTTTTGGGAGGAGTCTTCCAGCCCGTTGCGGGTCTCGTTGGTGAATTTGCAGAAGTTCACCTTCCAGGCGTGGGTTGACAGGCCCAGCATGTAAATGTTGGCACCCGAGCACCAGATCTTTTCTTTGCCGCTCTCGAACACCACCACCTTGACCGCAGGGTGCTCAAACCGAATACGGTTGATGGCGTCGTGCAGTTCGATGTCCACGCCCAAGTCATAACTGTTGAGCTTGAGCTTGTAGCCCGGCTTGATGCCACCGTCTTCGTTGATGTCCAGTTTGAGCCGGGCCACCTCCCCGTTCACGGTCAACGTCCAGTGCTGGTATCGGCTGGGGTGCGTGGCAAAGCTGACCAGTTCACGGCTCTGACCGTTCAAGGTCTGTTGGAACAGCAGGGGTTCGGTCACCGCATTCATGTTGTCTCCTTGGGTACGGGGGTGGCGGGCATGGCAACGGCCCGTTCGAGGTCTTTGAGTGATTGTTTCTGGCTTCGGGCAGCGGTATCGACCACCGCGTCGGCACGTGCGTACAGCGGCTCGCGGCTGGCCAAAATGCGCCGCAAATCGTCCATGGCTTCGTTGGTCGCGCCGCGGGTGGAGTCAAACGGCCGCATGTCACCCTGTGCCACCACGCGCGCCATGTGTTCTTCGGGGTTGGCCTTGAGCCAGACACAGAAAAAATGGCTTTGCAGCAAGTCGAACGTTTCACGTTCGCTGACGATGCTGCCGCCGGTGGTCATGACCACGCCGTCAGCGTGGTCCTTGGCAATGCGGAACATCGCGCGGCGCTCGTAACGGCGGTAACCGGCTTGGCCATGCAACAGCAAAATTTCATTCATGCTGGTGCCGGCTTCGCGCTCAATCTCGCGATCGAGTTCGATGAAAGGCACGCCGCGCAGCGCGGCCAATTCGGCACCCAGCGTGGACTTGCCAGCGCCGCGCAGCCCAATCAGGGCAATTCGCTGGTCACGTCCGACCATGTTGACCAACCCGTAATGGCTGGCGAGCAAGGCATGTGCCTGTTCGAGCTGGGTGTCGTCCAACCTGGCTAGCAGACCCTGCACACGGGCCAAGGCTGGCCGGGGCGCGTCTTGCAGCAGTTCCAGCAGGGAAATGTTGAGGGCTCGGGCGATCGCTTCGAGCGAGTTCACCGAGGCGTTGCCCTTCGCCCCCTCCACATCGGCCAGAAAACGCTCACTCAAGCCAGAATCGGCTGCGAGCTGTTTGCGCGTCATGCCCCTGCGCGCACGCCAAGCCCGCACCCGCGCGCCCAAGTCGCTGAGTGTGTTGGTAGCCACGGGTTTGGGCTCGTTGAACGCAGGGAGGGACAAAACAGATCCAGAGGTTGTAACAACAGTTGCGCGGCGATAGGATTGCAGTATACTTCCTACGATCGGTTTGTCAAGCAGTTTATTGCATCTTCACGGAGAAACGGATGAAACTCAAAATCTTGGTCGGGACCATGACCAGCACCGCAGACTACGTGGCGCAGGCCATCCAGATGGATTGCGCCGACCTGGTGAGCGACATTGAAGTCGTGATGATGGATGGCCTCGACATCGGCATCTTTGGAACCCAGGCCACAGAAGATGCACTTTATCTCATCTGTACGTCGACCTATGGCTCCGGCGACGTGCCCGACAACGCACGCACGCTGTACGAGTCACTCGACATCCAGCCCCAATTTCTGGGCCATGTGCGCTACGGGCTGATCGCGCTGGGCGACCGCACCTACCTGCAAACCTACTGCTTCGGCGGGTTGAAGTTTGACGAGCGCCTGCAAGGACTGGGGGCCCAGCGGGTAGGCGACGTCTGGTGCCACGACGCCAGCAGTGGCACGCTGGCCGAGGTAGAGGCTACCGCTTGGTGCCGGGAGTGGCTGGTGCAGGCCCTGACTGCCTCTCCGGCCTGACCGCTGCCGTTTTCAGGCCAAAGAGCAGCCAAGGACTACAAGAACAACACTCGGCTGCTACTGTAAAAGTGCGACAGGAGACGAAATGAACACCAGCAGCGCCAACCATGCGGCCAGTCCACCTCAGGTCGATGTGCCGCGTGACTACAACGCCGCGTTCGACCTGCTCGCGCGGAACGCGGGCCGTGCCGACAAAGCCGCGTACATCGACGCGAGCACCGGCGCGAGCTTACGCTATGGCCAATTGGCCGAGCAGGCGCATCAATTTGCGAACGCCCTGCGCACGCTGAGCATTGCGCCCGAAAGCCGGGTGCTGCTGTGCATGCACGACACCCTGGAGTGGCCGGTGGCCTTCCTGGGCAGCATCTTGGCCGGTGTGGTGCCGGTGGCGGTGAACACGCTGCTGACCCGGCGCGACTACGACTTCATGCTGCGCGACTCGCGCGCGGTGGCGCTGCTGGTCTCCCCTGCTTTGTTGCCTGCCTTTGACGGACTGATTGGGCACATTCCCACACTGAAGCACACCCTAGTCGCTGGCCCCGACGCCATGGGCCACCTGTCCATGACCGCACTGCGCAGCGCAGCCGATGCCACACCCCACACCCATCCCACCTGCGCCGACGATGCCTGCTTCTGGCTCTACTCCAGCGGCTCCACAGGCGCGCCCAAGGGCACGGTGCATTTGCACAGCCACCTGATCCAGACCGCCGAGCTCTACGGCCGTGGCGTTCTGGGCATCACCGAATCGGACGTGGTGTTTTCCGCCGCCAAGCTGTTCTTCGCCTACGGCCTGGGCAATGCATTGACCTTCCCCATGAGCGTGGGCGCCACCACCCTGCTGCTGGCGGCCCGCCCGACACCGGCAGATGTCTTCCAAGTCTTGACCACCCACCAGCCCAGCATCTTCTACGGCGTGCCCACGCTTTACGCAATGCTGGTGGCCGACGCCAAACGGCCGAGTCGCGACCAAATCAGCCTGCGCGTGTGCACCAGCGCCGGAGAGGCCTTGCCAGCAGAGATTGGCCGCAAGTGGCGTGACCACTACGGCTGCGACATACTCGACGGCATCGGCTCGACCGAGATGCTGCACATCTTCCTCAGTAACCGCCCGGGCGAAGTGCGATACGGCACCACCGGCAAGGCAGTGCCCGGCTACCGGCTGCGCATTGTGGGCGACGACGGCCAGGACTGCCCGGTGGGCGAGATTGGTGAGCTGCATATCAGCGGGCCAAGCGCAGCCATCATGTACTGGAACAACCGCGAAAAGACCAAGGCCACCTTTGCCGGTGAATGGACCCGCAGCGGGGACAAATACACGGTTGATGCCGATGGCTACTACACCTATGGTGGCCGCAGCGACGACATGCTCAAGGTCAGCGGCATCTACGTCTCCCCGTTTGAAGTGGAGGCTACGCTGATGCAGCACAGCGCG
>CAZANT010000040.1:0-12466 GCA_964486575.1 uncultured Burkholderiaceae bacterium
GGCGTCATTGCCGTCAACCCCGCCAAGCACCCGCATGTGAAGGCGGCCGACGCGCAGAAGTTTGTGGACTGGGTGGTGTCGCCTGCCGGGCAGGCCAACATCGCCAGCTACAAGATCGGCGGCGAGCAGTTGTTCTTCCCGAACGCTGCGAAGTGATGCGCCATGCCCAAGCCTGGGTCGTCGGGGTGGTCTTGCTCGGCGGCCTGGTGAGTGGCGCAGCGTGGGCGCAGACACCGCCCGCCAGCGCAGCCGTGTCGGTCTATGCTGCTGGTAGCCTGCGGGAGGCTTTCACCGAGATTGCTGCCACCTTCGAGGCGCGCACAGGCACCCGTGTTGCCCTGTCTTTTGGTGCATCCGGCCTGTTGCGTGAGCGCATCGAACGCGGTGAAGCCGCGCAGGTGTTTGCCTCGGCCGACACGCAGCATCCGCAGCGCCTGGCCAACGGCGACGCCTGGCAGGCGCCGCAGGTCTTCGCCCGCAATGCATTGTGCGCGCTCACGGCGCCGGGGCTGGTCGTCACCCCGCAGGCCCTTCTGGACGCGATGCTGCAACCCGGTGTGCGCCTCGGCACCTCGACACCGGGGGCAGACCCGTCCGGGGATTACGCCTGGGCACTGTTCCGCCGCGCCGAGGCACTGCGTCCCGGCGCTTTCGCCGCACTGGAGGCCAAGGCGCTCCAACTCACCGGTGCCAGCAACTCGCCCAAACCAACGCCCGGTCAGGGTACTTACGCCTGGGTGATGGCCAGTGGCCAAGCCGACATTTTCCTCACCTACTGCACCAACGCTGTGGCTGCCCAGCGCGAGGTATCGGCCTTGGGTGTTGTGGCCATGGTGCCTGAGCTGGATGTGGCGGCGGCCTACGGTCTCACCGTGCGGCGTGGCGCGTCTGCCGAAGCCACCGCATTCGCCCACAGCCTGTTGGCCGAACCAGCGCAACGGGTGCTGGCCCGCCTGGGATTTTCAGCACCATGAGGCGCGTGTTCATCCAGGGGTTGGTCGGCTGGGGGCTGCTGCTGGCACTGAGCGCACCGCAGGCACAAACGCCCGACGCACCCCTCCTGCACATCACTGGCGAGGTCAACCAGCCACTGGCCCTGACCCGGGCCGACCTGGAGGCCCTGCCGCGCAAGGACTACACCGAAGACCGCCGCGTCACGCAAGACGGCAAAGACGTGACGCTGACCGTTCGCTACCAGGGCGTGCCGCTGCGCGAACTGATCGACAAAGCCGGCCTCAGGCCCGATCGCCGCGCGGTGCGCGGGGCCATCGTCCTGTTGACCGCCCAAGATGGCTACCATGCCAGCTACTCGTGGGGCGAGTTGTACAACAGCGCGCTGGGCGATGGCGTGGTGGTGGTGCTGCGCCACGGCAACGATGAACTGCTAGACACCGACGGCCTGCCCGCATTGCGTTCGCTGCAAGACCTGCGGCCCGGGCCACGCCATGTGCGCTGGCTGCAGCGGGTGGACGTGCTGCTGCCCACGCCCACCACACGCTAGCCGACCAGCGCCACACCTTTCACCTGGGCGAACACCGCCTTGCCCGGCACCAGCGCCAGGGTGTCGGCCGACTTGGCGGTGATGCGGGCCAGCAGGCGTGTGCCGCCCGCGTCCAGCCCCACCATCACTTGGCCTGGACTGTCCGGCGAGAGGTCGGTCACCGTCACGGGCAACACGTTCAGGATGCTGGTGGTCGGGTGGTGGTCGAGCGTCAAGCTCACGTCGCGGGCCTGTACCCGCAAGCGAACGCTGCGGCCCACAGGCAGTGCAGTGCCTGTACCTTGTGTCAGGCTGATGCGCCCACCGGCAAATTCGGCATGGGCAAGGTGGTAGGGCACATCGTGTCCGGTCACCTGTGCGGTCACCAGCGCGCTGGCCGCATCGCCGTGCGCCATCGGCAGATCGAGCCGGGTCAGCAAATCGCCGGTGCGGCCCTGGGCCACCACCCGGCCCGCGTCGATCAGCACGAGGTGGTCTGCGAGCCGCGCCACTTCGTCGGGTGAATGGGTGACGTAGACGATGGGGATGTTCAACTCGTCGTGCAGGCGTTGCAGGTAAGGGAGGATTTCTTCCTTGCGCTTCAAATCCAGTGCTGCCAGGGGTTCGTCCATCAGCAAAATCTGCGGGCTGGTGGCCAGAGCCCGTGCAATGGCCACGCGCTGGCGTTCACCGCCTGAAAGTGTCTCGGGCAATCGCTGCAGCAAATGCCCAATGCCCAGCAGTTCTACCGCCTGGTCCAGCGACACCTGGCGCTGCGCCGGGGGCACCCGGTTCATGCCATAGGCCAGGTTGCGCTGCACGTTCAGGTGGGTGAACAGGCTGGCTTCCTGGAACACATAGCCCAGGTTGCGCTGGTGAGTAGGCAGCAACAGCTGCTTGCCGTCTTGCCAGACCTCGCCATTGACCTCTAAATGGCCGTAGGCCGATTTTTCCAGCCCGGCAATCAGCCGCAACACGGTGGTTTTGCCCGAGCCGGAATTGCCAAACAGCGCCGTCACGCCAGTGCCGGGCAAGACCAAGTCAACGTCCAGAGAAAAGCCTGGGTAGTTCAGTTTGAAACGCGCTTGGACACCGCCCGTCATGTACCCACCTTGCGCTTCCCAGTGGGGTTCAGTACATACAGTGCCAGCAGCACGGTGAACGAGAAAGCCAGCATCACCGCGGCGAGCCGGTGCGCGTCGGCGTACTCGATGGCTTCTACATGGTCGTAAATCTGCACCGATACCACCCGCGTTTCGTTCGGGATGTTGCCACCCACCATCAGGACCACACCAAACTCGCCGACCGTGTGTGCGAACCCCATCACGGCAGCGGTGAGGTAGCCGGGCTTGGCCAGCGGCAGCACCACGCTGAAAAACGTGTCCAGCGGCGAAGCACGCAGCGTTGCGGCTACCTCCATTGGCCGGTCACCCAACGCTTCAAACGCGTTCTGGATCGGCTGGACCACAAACGGAAGGGAGTAAAAAACCGATGCGATCAGCAAGCCCCAAAAGGTAAACGGCAACACGCCCCAGCCCAGCGACTGGGTGAACTGCCCCACCGGACCGTTGGGCCCCATGCTGACGAGCAAATAAAACCCCAGCACGGAGGGTGGCAGAACAATCGGCAGCGCCACCACAGCGCCGATCGGGCCTTTGAGCCATGAACGGGTGCGCGCCAGCCACCAGGCCAGCGGCGTACCCATCACCAACAGGATCAGCGTGGTCAGCCCAGCCAGCTTGATGGTGAGCGCGATGGCTCCGAGGTCGGCTTCGCTGAGCATGGGCTCAAAGGGCGTAGCCGTAAGAGCGGATCAGGTCTTTGATGCGCTCGGATTTGAGCAGCGCGATCAGCGCCGCCGCGGCGGGGTTTTCTTTACCGCGCACCAACACCACCGCGTCTTGCACGATGGGCTGGTGCAGGTTGGCCGGTACCAGCCAGGCCGAGCCGTTCTTCAGTTGGCCGCCCTCCAGCACCTGCGCGAGCGCGAGAAATCCCAGATCGGCATTGCCGGTGGCCACGAAACTAAAGGCTTGGCCAATGCTTTCGCCCGTGACCAGCTTGGGTGCCAGGGTGTCCTGCAAGCCGAGTTGACCCAGCGTTTCCATCGCTGCAGCACCATAAGGTGCCACCTTGGGGTTGGCGATGGCCAGCTTCCTGAACTGGCCTTGTTTCAACACGTCACCTTTGCCGTCTACCAGACCCGGATTGGCCGACCACAGCACCAGCTTGCCGGTGGCGTAGGTGAAGCGGCTGCCCTTGACCGCCAGGCCTTCCTGCTCGAGTCTGGCTGGGGTTTCGCTGTCGGCAGACAAGAACACATCCACCGGCGAGCCGCTTTTGATTTGTGCATAGAACTTGCCAGTGGAGCCAACAATCAGCTCAGCCCTGTGGCCCGTGGTTTTTTCAAACACCGCGGCAATGGCCTTCATGGGTGCAGCAAAGTTGGCGGCCACGGCGACCTGCACCGTGTCGGCGAGCACGATGCCGGCACATGACCACAAAGCGATGGCAGCGAACCAGGGTTTGATGTGCATGTTGGTGCTTTCCTCAATTCGATATCTACCAAAGTATATAGCGAGCCGGCGGTGGTTGAAAGCCCATCGGTTGCAGGCAGTGGCTCTGCTATCTTCTTGGCATGCGCACCCAACGGTCCCAACCCCTGTCCGGCAAGCTCGTCTTCGAAACGCCCGCTGGCGCGGTGCTGAGCGAGCCGCGTATCCGACTTTTGGAGGCGATTGCGCTACACGGTTCCTTGAGCCGGGCCGCGAAGGACGTGCCTTTGTCGTACAAGGCGGCCTGGGACACCTTGGACGCGATGAACAAGCTGTCGGAGTCGCCACTGGTGGTGCGCACCACCGGTGGCCAACATGGTGGTGGCACCCAACTGACCGCCCACGGCCGCCAAATCGTCGCGCTCTACCGTGCCATGGAGAGCTCGCAACAAGACATCCTCAACCAGCTGGCGGCGGCGCCGCAGCAAAGTGCCGAAGCGCACAAAAACAACGCGCTGCGCACCCTGATCCGCCGGATGTCGGTCAAGACCAGTGCGCGCAACCAGTTTGAGGGGCGGGTGATGGCACTGGAAGATGCCGGTGGCATGGTCGCCGTGCACATGCAGCTGACGAGTGGCGACAACCTGGTGGCCAGCATCACCCGTGCGTCCCTCCGCAGCATGGTGCTGTCGGAAGGGGCCGAAGCCTATGCGCTGGTGAAGGCGCCGTGGGTGGCCGTGTCAGCGGTGGCACCCAAGCGCCACCCGGCCCGCAACGTGTTCTCGGGGGAGATCAGCCAACTGGAGCCAGGTGAACAAAGCACGCAGGTCACTTTGGTCACCCGGGCCGGCCTTACTGTGACGGCAGCTCTCACGAATGCCACCGTGGCCGAACAGGGGCTGGCCGTGCTTCAGCCGGCTTGGGCCAGCTTTGCCACCGACAGCGTGATCCTGGCGACCTTCGCTTGAAACGTTCAGAAGCTGTGGCGCACGCCCGCTTCAAAGCCAGTCGAAGAACTGTTGGCTCCCGCCACCGCACCCGTCACGCCAGCGACGCGCGCCGCTGCGGTGGTGAGCGTACCGCCCGCTGCCGTACCGTTGCTGTTTTTCAAGCGGGCTACCGAGGTGTACAGCGCGGTGCGCTTCGACAGGTTGTACACATAACCCAGTGCGAACTTGGAAGCACGTGGCTCGGTGTTCAGGCCGTGGCCGTTCTCGATGTCGATGCGGCTGTAAGCCAGTTTGATTAGCCCGGCACCCACCGGCACGATGGCACCAATCGAGAAGCCGTCGCTGTCGGTGTCGTTGCCAGCCGAGGCGGCACCACCGTTGCCGAAGCCGCCGCTGATGGTGTTGTCGATGGACTGGCGCTGGTATTCGCCAGTCAACTTCACAATACCAAAATCGTAGGAGCCAGTCAGCGATGCGACGCTGCGGTCGTTGCTGAGCCCCGTGGCGCGGTTGATGTCGACCTTACCGTAGGCCAATGCGAGCAACAGGGGCCCTTGGTTGTAGCCCACCCGTGCGCCAACGTAGTTGCCATTGTTGTCGGTGCCAAGCGGCAAGTTGGAGGCCTGCTCGCCAAACGAGTAATTGACCTGCGCAAAAAAGCCACCCAGAGTGTTGGGCGTGAAGTAGTGGATGCCGTTGGACGTGCGCAATTGCACCTGGCCCAGCAAGTTGGACTGCAGCAGCACGTCGGTGCCGATGCTGGTGGTGCCAAACGGGCTGATGGTTTCGTTGTAATAGGCGGGCGTGAAGTCGCGACCGAGGCGGATTTCACCAAAGTTACCTAGCAGGCTGACCGTGGCGCGGCGGCCGAATTGAAGGGTGTTGGTGGCAGTGCTGCCGGCCACGTTGTCTAAGCTGCTGTTGGTCTGGCCGGCTCCGCTGTCGCTTTGCAAGCCCATCTCCAACCAGAAGCCAGCCTTCAGGCCACCGCCCAATTCTTCTGTGCCACGAAAGCCCAGTCGGCTGCTGGCGTTGTTGCCGGTGCTCAGGCCCGACACGCTGGCCACAGAGCCGCCATCGCGGGTGAAGCCGGTGTCCACGATGCCAAAAATCGTGACGTTGCTTTGGGCGTGCGCGGCGCAGGCTGCGGTGATGGCGAGGAGAGGAGCGAGGATTTTTTCATTGGAGATTACTTTTTGGTTGGCGTGTCCAACAGTATCAACAGGTCGGTCAAAAGCCGATAGGCACGAGACTTCATAAGCTCAGGAGAAGTGAGTCTGAGGTCCTTGATAAACGAAATTGCCATTTTCGATATGTTGTAGATTATATAGCGACTGGCCTGCTTTCGGTTCGCAAACCTGTTTGCGACGTGGCGACTCTGTGGCTATTTCGTGACAAATCGGCGAAAGCCAGGGGGGGATAGCCTTTGGCTTGGTGAAGGGATTTTTGCTACGGTATTTGTAGCTCTGCTGCCAGATTCCACAATGGCGCAGACCTGGTTCGGCTGGAAATCTACGGCGCAGGATTATTTTGGCCGCCCCAGGCCCAGTTTGCGGTACACGGTCGCCCGGCTGATGCCGAGGTTGCGGGCGGCCTGCATCACGTTGCCCTGCGCGTCTTCCACCGCGCGCTTGATGAGGGCGATCTCGACGTCTTTCAGGGGCAGAGGTGTGTCGCTGCGGTCTAGCGGGGGCAGGCGGCGAACGCGCGTCTGGCCGGGCTTCAGGGGCAGGGCGTGCAGCCGCAGGCCAGACCAAAGCGGTGCCTCGATGGGCTGACCTTCGCTGCGTGCGGCGTCAAACAGGCTTTCGTAAGGCAGCGCGAAGAGCTCGCTGCAATGCAGTGGTTGGCCATCGCTGGGCACCAACTGGGTGACCATCTGGCGCGCAATGCTGTTGGCACCCACTACCACGCCGTCGGCGTCGAGGCAGACAATGCCGTCGGCATCGTCGCCCAACACGCGGCCCGGCCAATTGAGTCGCACCATCAGCGCGTGTGGCTGGCCGAGCACCATGGCGTTTTCAATGCTGTGCGCTGACTGCGCAACCAGGTGAATCAGTTCGGTCCGCTCGGGTTGCTCGATGCCGGTCACGTCCAGCATGCCGGCGCAGTGCCCGTCGGGGCCGAAAATCGGGGCGCCGGCACAGCTGTAGTAGCGCATGTCGGTGTAGAAATGCTCGCCCCGGTGCAGCCAGACCGGGTGAAGTTCTTTCAGTGCGGTGCTGATGGCGCTGGTGCCGATGCTGGCTTCCGACAGGTCCACGCCCACGCGGGTGATCAGGCTGGCGCGGCGGTCCATCCGGTCGATCGGTCCATTGGCATCCACCACAACACCGTCGGCGCTGGTGAGGATGGTGAAGTAGCGCATGTCGGCAATGGCACGGCTGAGCTGTTCCAGCACCGGGCGGCCGGCTTTCACCAGCAACTCGTTTGCCGCCAGGGTTCGGCTGGCCTGTTCTGCCGGCAGCATCTCAAACGCCAGCCGTTGGTTCGGGCTGCGCGACCGCGCCAGGCAGCGCCGCCACGAGTCGGCAATCCATTCGCGTTCCTGCAACTCGACCGGGGTGGCGAGGTTGGCCGGCTTTTCGTCTGCCATCACCGCTCGACGGGCGCGCTCGATCCCGGCCAGTCGGTCGTCGGCGTTCGCGGCGGCGAGGTCGGTTTTCATGGGTAGTCCGGTGCAGGCCGCAGAGCACGGCAGGCAACTCCTCACTATAGTAAGTTTTTGGTACTTTGCGCAGCAGCGACCCCCACTGTTTGAGGCTGATCTCCTAGGGTTTAGCCTAGGCTGAATTGGCGGTCATGGCCCTGATCTGGGTTGCCAGCGGGCCGCATAATCGGCGCCAATTCAAACCCGCCAGTGGGCGGCACAACGGAAAGCAGGCGATGGAAAATCTCGACGTGATGGTGCTGCGCACCCTGCGCGACTGGCGATTGGCGGGCAAGCGGGGC
This sequence comes from uncultured Burkholderiaceae bacterium, assembly GCA_964486575.1. GTDB lineage: Bacteria > Pseudomonadota > Gammaproteobacteria > Burkholderiales > Burkholderiaceae_C > PCRC01. The sequence continues at coordinate 7,878 of CAZANT010000040.1, forward strand.
TTGCTGGCCACGGTGGTTCGCACCTGGGGCTCGTCACCCCGGCCGGTCGGCTCCATCATGGCCTTGTGCGAAGACGGCGCGGTGGTCGGGTCGGTGTCGGGCGGTTGCATTGAAGACGACCTGATCTACCGCTTCACCCAAGCCTATGCCGGCAAAGACGCGACGAACGAAATTCCGTCTGGCGCGCCGGGCTTCGTGAAGTACGGCATCACCGCCGACGAGGCCCACCGCTTCGGCTTGCCCTGTGGCGGCACGCTGGAATTGCTGCTGGAGTACGACCCCGACGCCGCCGCGCTCGCCGCGCTGGTGTCGCAGCTCGAAAGCGGCCAGCTGGTGCGGCGTACCGTGCGCCTGGCCGATGGCGCGGTGACGCTGGCCGAAGCGCTGGTACCCGAAGAACTGGTGGCGTCCGAGACCGAACTGGTCAACACCTTCGGCCCGGAGTACCGCATGCTGCTGATCGGTGCCGGCCAACTGACCGAGTACCTCGCCACCATGGCCCTGTTCAGCGGCTTCGCCGTGACGGTGTGTGACCCGCGCGAAGAGTACCGGGGCGCGTGGTCGGTGCCCGGCGCCAAGGTAGTGAGCGAGATGCCCGACGATGTGGTCACCGCCTTCCGGCCCGACCGCCGCAGCTGTGTGGTGGCGTTGACCCACGACCCCAAGCTCGACGATCTTGCCCTGTTGGAAGCCTTGAAGACCGACGCCTTCTATGTCGGCGCCATCGGCTCACGCCGCAACAACGAAGCGCGGCAGGAGCGAATGATCGAACACTTTGAGCAGACCGAAGCCAGCCTGGCGCGCCTGCGGGGGCCAATTGGCATCTACATTGGCAGCAAGACGCCGCCAGAAATCGCGGTAAGCGTGATGGCTGAAATTCTGGCAGTGAAGAACAACGTCACCTTACCGCGCGACATGCACGTGGCCCATGCCAAAAACGAACTCGCGATCAAGGCGAACGACCCCGGCGATCTGGTTTGCGGTCTGCCGCGCGCCACGCCGGCCAGCCACTGAACCGTGGTCAGTGGCTTCGCGTGGCAAGCCAGAACGCCGCGCTTTTCAGGCCGGCGATTGTGAGCAGTAGCGATCCGAACAGGTGCAGCCCGGTGGTGCCCAACGCCAGCGCATAGCGGCCGTTTTGCAGCATCGCCACGACCTCGGCCGAAAAGCTGGAAAAGGTGGTCAGGGCACCCAAGAAGCCGGTGATGAGCGCCAGCCGCCAGGCCGGGTCGAGCTGCGGCAACGCTTGGCATACCGACACGCCCACCCCAATCAGATAGCCCCCTACCAAATTGGCCGCCAGCGTGCCCCAGGGCAGTAGCGCGCCAGGGTTGAGCCAAAGGCTGAGACGCCACCGGGCGAGTGCGCCGAGGCAGGCTCCGATGCAAATGGCCAGCACAGACAACATGCTGGCATCATAGCCAGCAGATGAGCCTCAATTCCCCCCCACGCTGGCAGTTCTGGATCGACCGGGGCGGCACCTTCACTGACGTCGTCGGTCGCCGGCCTGACGGCAAGCTGGTGACGCACAAGCTGCTGAGCGACAACCCCGATCAGTACCCCGACGCGGCGGTCGCTGGCATTCGCCACCTGCTGGGATTGCGGCACGGTCAGCCCATCCCTGCCGAACAGGTGGACTGCGTGAAAATGGGCACGACCGTGGCCACCAACGCGCTGTTGGAGCGCAAGGGCGAGCCCACGCTTCTGGTCACCACCCGGGGCTTTCGAGACGCCTTGAGGATTGCCTACCAAAACCGACCGCGATTGTTTGACCGCGAGATTGTTCTGCCCGAGCTGCTTTACAGCGCGGTGGTGGAAGCCGAAGAACGCATGGACGCGCACGGTGCGGTGGTGTTACCGCTGGACGAGGCGCTGTTGAAAGAAGCGCTGCAAGCGCAGCATGCACAGGGACTCCGAAGCGTTGCGATCGTGTTCATGCACGGGTGGCGTCATCACTCGCACGAACAGGCGGCCGCGCGGCTGGCCCGCGAGGCGGGGTTCACCCAGGTCAGCACCTCGCACGGTACCAGCCCACTGATGAAGTTTGTGGGCCGGGGCGACACCACCGTGGTCGACGCCTATTTGTCGCCTGTGCTTCGACGCTATGTGGCGCAGGTGGCCGCCGAGATGCCGGGCGTACGGCTGCTCTTCATGCAGTCTTCCGGTGGACTGGCCGACGCGGGCGCCTTCCAGGGCAAAGACGCGATCCTGTCCGGTCCGGCCGGCGGCATTGTGGGTATGGCCCGCACCGCCGAGTGGGCGCTGCGGTCGGGGGGGGTACCTGCCACAACGCCGATCCGTGTGATTGGATTCGACATGGGTGGCACCTCCACCGATGTCTCGCACTACGCCGGCGCGTTCGAGCGTGAGTTCGAGACGCAGGTGGCCGGTGTGCGCATGCGCGCGCCGATGATGAGTATCCACACGGTGGCTTCGGGTGGCGGCTCGCTGCTGCGATTTGATGGTACCCGTTTCCGCGTGGGCCCCGAGAGCGCCGGCGCCAACCCGGGCCCAGCCTGCTACCGGCGTGGTGGACCGCTCACCGTGACCGATGCCAACGTGCTGTTGGGCAAACTGCAGCCGCAGAGCTTTCCGCATGTATTCGGACCGGGCGGCGACCAGCCGCTGGACGTGGCGGTGGTGCAGCAGCAATTCGCCGCCCTCGCCGCCGAATCAGGCCGCAGCCCGCACGAGGTGGCGCAGGGCTGTGTGCAGATCGCGGTGCAGCAGATGGCCAACGCCATCAAGAAAATTTCGGTCGCACGCGGCTACGACGTGACGCGCTACACGCTGCAGTGTTTTGGCGGTGCTGGCGGCCAGCACGCCTGCCTGGTGGCCGATGCACTGGGCATGACGCGTGTGCTGGTGCACCCGCTGGCCGGCGTGCTGAGCGCCTACGGCATGGGCCTGGCCGACCAAAGCGTGAGCCGCGAACAGTCGGTCGAATGCCGGCTTGATACGGCAGCGCTCCCCCGCCTGGCGCAGGCGCTGGATGCCCTGGCGCACGTCGCACTGGCGGCGCTGACGCGCCAACATGCCAGCGGTGGCACGCCCCATGTGCTACAGCGCGTGCACCTGCGCTACGAGGGCAGCGACAGCGCGCTGGTGGTGCCGTGGTCAGAATCCCTTGCTGAACTGCACGCAGCGTTCGCGACCGCCTACCGCCAGCGCTTTGCCTTTCTGATGCCAGGCCGTGCGCTGGTGGCCGAGGCGGTGTCGGTCGAGGCGGTGCTACCGGGTGATGTGTCGGAGGGCGTCTTGGTGGCCGACACGCCTGTAACCCAGGCCCACCGCGAGACCGTGCGTCTCTATGCCGATGGCCAGTGGCACGAAGCGCCGCTGCTGCCCCGCGACGCATTGGTGCCTGGCACGCCGCTGGCGGGCCCGGCCATCCTCAGCGAGAAGAACGCCACCACCGTGCTGGAGCCCGGCTGGGTGGCCGAGCGAAAGCGCGATGGCAACTTACTGCTGATGCGCACAAGCCGGCGCCGCGCCGGCTTACCGGCCGGCACGCAGGTGGACCCGGTTCTGCTGGAGGTGTTCAACAACCTGTTCATGAACATCGCCGAGCAAATGGGGCTGCAACTGCAGAACACCGCCCACTCGGTCAACATCAAGGAAAGATTGGATTTTTCTTGTGCGCTGTTTGACGCCGAGGGCCAGCTGATCGCCAACGCCCCCCACATGCCGGTGCACCTGGGCTCGATGGGCGAGAGCATCCAGTCCGTGATCCGCAAGAACCGCGCCCGCATGCGTCCCGGCGATGTCTACGCATTGAACGATCCCTACCACGGGGGCACCCACCTGCCCGACGTGACGGTGATCACCCCGGTCTACATTGGCGAGACACCGGTCTTCTACGTTGGCTCGCGCGGCCACCATGCTGACATTGGGGGCACCACGCCAGGCTCGATGCCGCCGTTTTCCACCCGCATTGAGGAAGAGGGCGTACTGATCGACAACTTCAAGTTGGTGGAGCGTGGCGTGCTGCGCGAAGCAGAGATGCTGGCACTGCTGGGCAGCGGCGCTTACCCCAGCCGCAACCCCCAGCAGAACATCGCCGATTTGAAAGCCCAGATTGCAGCCAACGAAACAGGCGTGCAGGGCCTGCGCCAGATGGCCGACGAGTACGGCCTGGAGGTGGTGCAGGCCTACATGCGCCATGTCCAGGACAACGCCGAAGAATCGGTGCGCCGGGTCATCACCCGGCTGAAAGACGGCGCATTCACCTTGCCGCTCGACAACGACGCACAGATTCAGGTCGCCATCCGCGTGAACGCGGCGCAGCGCAGCGCCGAGATTGACTTCACTGGCACCTCGCCGCAGCAAACCAACAACTTCAACGCGCCCACGGCGGTGTGCATGGCGGCGGTGCTGTACGTGTTCCGCACCTTGGTGGCGGACGACATTCCGCTCAATGCCGGCTGCCTCAAGCCACTGAAGGTGATCATCCCACCGGGCTCGATGCTGAACCCCAACCCACCAGCTTCGGTGGTGGCCGGCAATGTGGAAACTTCGACCTGTATCACCAACGCGCTTTACGGCGCGTTGGGCGTGATGGCGGCCAGCCAGTGCACGATGAACAACTT
>CAZANT010000041.1:0-12378 GCA_964486575.1 uncultured Burkholderiaceae bacterium
TCTGTGGCCGCAAGGACCTGATGCGCCGCTTCCGGGATGACCGACCGGCCGACATCTGTTTTGCCCGCGGCACCTTCAATGCCCACCCCTACGTGATGGGTGCGATGCAGGTGTTTCTGGAACGGCTGGAAGGCGAAGAATGCCAGGCAATGTACGCCGGTATGGACGCCACCTGGAATGGCCGTGCCGAGCGTCTGAACGCCCGTCTTGCCGATGCCGGCCTGCCCGTGCGGGTGGCCAACATGGCCACGGTGTGGACGGTGCTCTACACCCAGCCGGCCCGCTACAACTGGCTTTTGCAGTACTACCTGAAGCTGGAAGGCTTGGCGCTGAGCTGGGTCGGTAGCGGTCGCATGGTGTTCAGTCTCAACTTCACCGAGGCCGACTTCCAGGGTGTGGCCGACCGGTTTGTGAAAGCAGCACAGGCGATGCAGCAAGACGGCTGGTGGCATGCGATGCCGGGCCTGAGCAACCGCGGCATCCGCCGCAGCGTGCTCAAGGAAATGCTGGGTCACCGCTTCTAGGAGACCGGTTCAGCGTCGAAACTCCTGTGTGGCGGGATCCAGCAAGTGGCCACGCAGCAGGTGGAAAGGGGCCTTGAAGTACAGCTTGATGTCGTGGAAGGGGTCGGTGAAGATCTTGGTGGCCCAGACGAGGCCCGTCATCACGTCCTGCAAGAAAAACAGGTGCACCGTGCGGAACAGCAGGCCGCCAAACCCCAGCAGCAACCAGCCCAGCCCCATCTGGTGCAAGAAGGCCTCGGTGGTGGTGGCGGGCGTGATCAGGCCGAACAGGTCGGGCTGCAGCCAGAGCAGCAGTGGGGACAGCGCCCACAACCCCATCAACACCACCTTGCGGCGCAGGTTGTACCCCACCTTGATCGCCTCCTTGTGTTCGTGCGTGGCCTGGTTCACACGGTCATAGCCCTTGGGCTCGAAGAAGAAGTGCCCGGCCTGACGGCTCGTCATGCCCACCCCCCAGGCCAACATCGCAGCGGCCACCGGGTCGGTGAACAGCAACAGGTAGGCGAGCACAAAGCTCGACGCGCTGAGCAAGTGCAGCGCCTGGTTGATGGTGCTGTGGTGGTAATAGCGATGGTCATCCCAGCGCTGGGTCTGCAGGGCTTGCAAGAAGGCGTTCACGTCATCTCCTCTGGGGGCTCACACAAGCGCCACACCGGTTGGTGCTGGCGCAGACAAGTCGAAGTCGTTGCCGATGGTGCCGGTGCTGCGTGTCATTTCGATGACGCCCCCCGCTGACGCAGAACTGCCACACACTTGCCATGCGGGCGACACACGGGCGCTGCACCATCGTGGCATCCAACCCACCACCGACGAGGCCACACCATGCTGAATGTCGAAGTTCGTCACCCGGCCCAACGCTCGCTTCGGCTGGCAGTGGTCACCGAAACCTACCCACCGGAAGTCAACGGCGTGGCGATGACCATTGCCCGCCTGGTGGAGGGTCTGCGGGCACGCAACCACAGCATCCAGCTGGTTCGCCCCAGGCAAGACAAAAGCGAAACCACCGGCGCGGCCGACAGCGAATCGGGCTTTCATGAGGTGCTGATGCGCGGCCTGCCGATCCCGCGCTACCCGCACCTGAAAATGGGGGTGCCATCCAAGCAAGCGCTGGTCGAGCTCTGGTCTCTGCGCCGGCCCGACCTGGTGCACATCGTGACCGAAGGGCCGCTGGGGTGGTCGGCCCTGCAGGCGGCCAAGCGGCTCAAGTTACCGGTCACGTCGGACTTCCGGACCAACTTCCATGCCTACAGCCAGCACTACGGCGTGGGCTGGCTGCACCGGCCTATCGTTGCTTACCTGCGCAAGCTGCACAACCAGACGCTGTGCACCTTTGTGCCCACCGAGGGCCTGCGGCAAAACCTGCTGGCGCACGGATTTGAAAACCTGAAGGTGGCTGCGCGCGGTGTGGACACTGTACTGTTCAGCCCAACCAAACGCAGCACCGAACTGCGGCGTCAGTGGGGTGCCTCCGATCAGACCCGGGTGGTGTTGTCGGTGGGCCGACTCGCCGCGGAAAAAAACCTCGCCACCACGGTGGCGGCCTACGAGGCACTGCAGCACCACACGCCCGACAGCCGACTGGTGATTGTTGGCGACGGCCCAGAGCGAAAGGCACTGCAGGCGCGTTGCCCCGACGCGGTGTTTGCGGGCACCCAACTGGGCGAGGCACTGGCTGCCCACTACGCATCCAGCGACATGTTTTTGTTCCCAAGCACCACCGAGACCTTTGGCAACGTCACCACCGAAGCGATGGCCAGCGGGCTAGCGGTGCTGGCCTACGATTACGCGGCAGCGGCCGAGTACATTCGCCATGGCGACAACGGCCTGCTTGCAGCGTTCAACCACACGGCAGACTTCGTGACCCAGGCCAGCGCGCTCGCAGCGAACGCAGCCCAGGTGCAGGCCCTGGGCGCACAGGCCCGCCACACCGCGCTGGGTTTGGGCTGGGACCGAATCGTGGCGCAGGTTGAGCAGACCATGCTGACCGAGCTTCGAAACGTCGCCCAACCCCGGCCCTCGGCCTTGATTGAAGGCAACGTCGAAAGCTGGTGAGGCTTCAGTCCACTGGCAGGACCGCCAGCGCGTTGGCGCGGGCCAGCCGGCGTTCGCGCCACATCAGCAGGCCGACCAGCGCGGCAATCGCCAACCCAGCCAGCCACATCACGGTGGTGATCGACAAGTCCATGGCCAGTAGGGCGGCGTAGCCACCGAGCATCACCAATATGCTCAGGTTCTCGTTGAAGTTCTGCACCGCAATCGAGCGACCTGCAGTGAGCAGCACATGGCCCCGGTGCTGGAGCAACGCGTTCATCGGCACCACCAGCACGCCGCCGACCACACCCGTGAGCACCAACAGCGGCACCGCCAGTCCCAGCGACTGGGTGCTGGCCAGCGCCGGTAACAACAGGCCCAGCGCCACACCGGCAGGCAACACCACCACCGCGCGGCGCAGCCTGACCCAGTGGCCTACCAGCGCGGCACCGACGACCACACCCACGGCCACCACCGCCTGCAGGTAGGTGGCCTCTGACAAATCGAGCCCCAGCGCGGCGTCGGCCCAGCGCAGCACCGCGAACTGCATCATTGCGCCCACGCCCCAGAACAAAGTGGTGACCGCCAGCGACAGGCCGCCCAGAGGGTCGGTCCAGAGTCGGCGGTTGGCGTGCGCGAAATCGCGCACCAGCACCCTCGCCCGCGTGCTGCCCTGCGGATAGCGCGCGCCGCTGTCGGGCAGGCCCATGTTGAGCAGCGCGGCCACGGCATAGAGGCCGAGCACAACCGCCATGGCCGCGTCCAGTGGATCGGCCAATGCCATGCCGGTGAACAGCGCCTCCGCGCCGTCGCTCACCAACAGGCCGCCGACCAGTGTGCCCAGCAGCACCGCGACCACCGCCGCCACCTCGATCCAGCCATTGGCGGCGACCAAGCGGTCGGGACCGACAAGCTCGGTCACCAGGCCGTACTTGGCCGGTGCGTACAGAGCAGCGCCGGTACCTACCACAGCGAATGCGGCCAGCGGGTGCAAACCCGCCAAAAGTGCCAACAGGCCGACCGCCTTGAGGCCGTTCATCCAGGCCATCAGACGCGCCTTGGGCATGGCGTCGGCCAATGGGCCGGCAAACGGTGCCAGAAACACATAGGCGAGGGTGAAACAAAACTTGAGCAGTGGCGCCCACCAGAGCGGCTGACCCTGTGCATGCAACAGCGCAATGGCCAGAATCAGCAGCGCGTTGTCCGCCAGAGCGGAGAAAAACTGGGCGGCGATCAGCCGGTGAAAGCCCACGGGCATCAGCATGGGAAACAGTTTCCCCGCCGGGCCGCCCTAAGGGGAAGTGGGCCCCCTGGGGGGGCAGCGACCCGCGCAGCGGCAGAGCGAGGGGGCAACAGTTTCAAGGTCGGCCGACCGACTGGTAGCTCAGGCCGGAGGCACGGACAAGCGCGGGGTCGTACAGGTTACGCCCGTCGAACACCACCTTGTCGCCCAGGCTGGCGGCCAGTTCGTCAAAGTCGGGCGTGCGGAATTCGCGCCATTCGGTGGCAATGACCAGCGCGTTGGCGCCGGTCGTGGCCTGGGCTGCCGAGGGGCTGAGGCTGAAGCCGTCGAGCCCACCCAGCAGCCGCTGGGCTTCATGACTGGCCACCGGGTCGTAGGCCTGCACGCGGGCGCCGCGGCGCAGCAACTCTTGCACGATGACCACACTCGGCGCTTCGCGCATGTCGTCGGTGCCGGGTTTGAACGCCAGGCCCCAGAGTGCAAACGTCAGTCCACTGAGCGACTCGCCGTAGCGGCGAACAATTTTTTCCACCAGCACCTGCTTTTGAGCATTGTTCACTGCCTGCACCGCCGCGATGATGCGCAGCGGTACGCCCGCCGCCTCGCCCATGTGCGCCAGCGCCTGAATGTCCTTGGGAAAACACGAGCCGCCGTAGCCGGTGCCGGCATAAAGAAACTGCGGACCGATCCGGGGGTCGGCCCCGAGGCCTTGGCGCACCCGCTCAATGTCGGCCCCAAGGTGCTCTGCCAGCCGCGACAACTCGTTCATGAAGCTGATGCGGGTGGCCAGCATTGCATTGGCAGCGTACTTGGTGAACTCGGCGCTTTTGATGTCCATCACGAAGGTGCGGTCGCGGTTGCGCACGAAGGGCGAGTACAGCGCCTTCATCAGCAGCATCGCGCGTTCTTCTTCGACACCCAGCACCACGCGGTCGGGCCGCATGAAGTCGGCCATGGCCGCACCCTCTTTCAGGAACTCGGGGTTGGAGACGACGGCAAAGTCCATGCTCACACCGCGTGCGGCATGCTCGGCCGCTATCACCTCGCGCACCCGCGCTCCAGTGCCCACCGGCACGGTGCTTTTATTGATCACAACCTTGTAGTCGGTCATGCCCTGGCCAATGTCGCGGGCAGCGGCCAACACGTACTGCAGGTCGGCCGAGCCGTCTTCGTCGGGCGGCGTACCGACCGCGATGAACTGCAAGGTGCCGTGGCCCACAGCGAGCGCACGGTCGGTGGTGAACTGCAGGCGACCGCCAGCCACGTTGCGTTGCACCACCTCCAGCAGGCCGGGCTCGTGAATGGGCAATCCCCCGGCGTTCAGCAGGTCGATCTTGGCTGCGTCAATGTCCAGGCAAATGACATGGTTGCCCATCTCCGCCAGGCAGGCGCCCGTGACAAGGCCCACGTAGCCGGTTCCAACAATGGTGACTTTCATGCCCGCGATGGTCGCGGCGAGATGTTGCGGGAATGTGAAAAGTCGCAGTCCTGTCTTGCGGCCGACTTCAATTCGCCACACAACCCACGGTCCTCGGCACTTGCGGCGATGATGGTGCCATCCACAGGACACCCCCATGCCACGCAACAAACTTCAATCCCCCCCGACCGATACCCCGCCCGACCAGGTGGTGCTGGTGCTGCAGGGCGGCGGCGCGTTGGGTGCTTACCAGGTGGGCGTGTACCAGGCACTGTACGAGGCGGGCATCGAACCCGACTGGGTGATCGGCACCTCGATCGGCGCGATCAACGCCGCGCTGATCGTGGGCAACCCGCCGGGGCAGCGGCTGGCGCGGTTAAACGCGTTCTGGGACCGCATGGCCCAGCCTGCGGCCGTGCCACCCTCGCTCGACTGGCTGGGTGTGGGCCCGCTGCTGGCCAATGCCACCACCGTTGCCCGCGGCATTGGCGGCTTTTTCGCGCCGCGCCCCGCCGTCTGGGGCGGCGCGCAGGCCCGCGTGGGGGTGGACGAGGCGTCCTACTACACCACCGAACCGCTCCGCGAGACGCTGGCCGAACTGCTCGACGTGAAACGTCTGCACCGCAGCCCCACCCGCCTCACAGTGGGCGCGGTGCAGGTCGCCAGCGGCCAGATGCGCTACTTCGACAGCCGCGACGAGCCGCTGGGCATCGACCACATTCTGGCCTCCGGCGCCTTGCCGCCGGCATTTGCGGCAGTTCGCATCAACGGCGAGGCCTACTGGGACGGCGGCCTGTACTCCAACACCCCCATCGAGGCGGTGCTGGACGACCGCCCCCGCCGCAGCTCGCTGATTTTTGCGGTCAATGTCTGGCAGCACGCAGCACCCGAGCCCGAGTCCATCAACGACGTGGTCGCACGGCAGAAAGACATCCAGTACGCGAGCCGCGACGACAGCCACATCGCGCGGCAGCAGCAGATCCACCGGCTGCGCCACGTTATCCGGCAACTGAAATTGCAATTGCCCGCCAAGTTGCAGGACGACCCGCAGGTGCAAGAACTCACCGCGTGGGGCTGCGGCACCACCATGCATGTGGCCCGCCTGCTGGCGCCGCCCCTGGAAGGGGAAGGCAGCGCCAAAGACATCGACTTTTCAAGCGCCGGCATCGCAGCCCGCCGTGCCGCCGGTTATACCGACACGCGGGCGATGCTGCAACGCGCGCCCTGGCGTGCTCCGGTGGACGCGATGGACGGTGTGGTGGTGCACGATCTGCCCCGCCAGAGCGCCTAATTTGCTCCGGTTTTAGGAGCTTGGTTGCGATATTTAGCCGGGGCTTGGGGCTGATTCGGCTTACAAATGACCAAAATCTAGCCCCACGCACCGGTCTCGGCCAGCACCGGCGACAGTTGGGCCATCCCCCATCGCAGCGGCAGCGCCTGGGCCACACGCCGCGCAGACAGCACCTCGCACTTGAGCAGCCGCAACGCCCCTTCAAACGACGCGAGTTCCGGGCCGTCCCAGACGATGCGGACCGTCACGGCCAGGTACAGCACGTCGCCACGCTCAAAGTCGATGAACAGCAGGCCAGCCTGCGGCTGCACCGCCAGGTTGCCCAGCGTGTTGAAGAACTGGTTGCCAGTGAAGTCGGGCACGGTCAGTTCGTCATGGGTGGTGAGCCTGTCCAGCCGCACAAAGCCGGGCTTGCCGCCCCGGTGCGACACGTCCACACCGTGCATCGCCGCGCTGTCCTCACCCTGGGCGCTCTCCGGGTGGGCGGTGGCGATGAAGAAGGTGTCGGCAGCGGTGACCAGCGCCTGCGATGCATCGTCCAGCCGCGGACCCGCGCTCACCTGGGTCGGGGTGGCACCGCCGGGCACAAACGCCGCGCTGCGGGCCTGGATGTATTTGGGGCAGTTGCCAAAGCTCTGGCGTACCTGCACCGCGAACCCCGTGCCGTTGACCGCGCCCACCACGCCATTGGCCCGGTTGCGCCGGCGTGTGTGCGGCTCGATGCCTAACAAACCCACCGATGCACCGGGACGCAGGCTGTTGTGCAGCGGGTCGGTGGGTGACGGCAGCGAGGCCACCTGCAGTTGCGTGGCACCGGGTGATTGCACAAAACCCGGCGGCCCAGCCAGCACCGAAGCCCAGGGCTGGCCTGTGTCATCCACCGACCCCAGCACCACAAACGGCAACTGCGTGAAAAAGCCGCGGTGCTGGTCTGGCATTGCATCTCGGATGGCCATGCGGCCAATCGCAGTCAGGCGGGCACGCTGGGCGGTCCCACCCAGGGCGCGTGCCTGGACGTCGCATTCGCCGGCATGGAAATGCATGTCGGCGCTGGAAATGAAGGTGTTCATGAGACCGCCCCTGCTCACTCAGGCCGCAGTCGCAGCCAGCCCGACGGGCGAATGTTTCATCGCTACGAAGCCGGGTAAGGCTTCCACGCGGGCCAGCCAGGCGCGCACGGCCGGGTAGTCGGCCAGCGACACGTTGCCCTCGGGCGCGGTGGCCACGTAGCTGTAGTTGGCCACATCGGCAATGCTGGGCTGCGCACCGGCCAGATAGGGGCTGGCCGCCAGCACACCGTCCATCACGTGCAACAGGCCGTGCGCCCGTGCGATCAGTTCGTCCGGCTGCTGGGGCGACTTGAACAGCACCACCATGCGCGCTGCCGCCGGGCCAAAGGCCAGCGGACCCGCGGCAACTGACAGCCAGCGCTGCACGGTCGCGGCGGCCACAGGCTCGGTAGGCAACCAGTGCGGCGCGCCATAGCGGCTCGCCAGATAGACCAGGATGGCATTGGAGTCGGCCAGCGTCACGTCGCCATCTTCAATCACCGGCACCTGACCGAACGGGTTTTTGGCCAGGAATTCCGGGGCTTTGTGGGCCTTGGCCATCAGGTTCACTGCTTCAAAGGTGAACGGCAGACCCAACAGCGAGAGCATCAGCTCCACACGGTGGCTGTGGCCGGAAAGCTTGAAGCCGAGGAGTCGGATTGGCGTGGTCGGTACGGCAGTGGTCATGGGAGGCTCCTGTGTGGGGGTGATGGACAGAGACCTGCATTGTGTTTGTTCCAGCCAGAAGCATAAATACAGAATTTCGCATTTAACTACTCCGTTTATTGAACTAATATGCAGCAATGGACAAGCTGAAAGCCATGCAGGGGTTTGTGCGGATCGCCGACACAGGCAGCTTGACCGCCGCAGCGCAGGCACTCGGCAGCTCGCTGCCGGCAGTGGTGCGTTCGCTGGCCGCGCTGGAGGCCCACCTCGGCGTGCGGCTGTTCAACCGCACCACCCGCCGCATCTCGCTCACCGAAGAAGGCAGGCGCCACCTCGACAGTTGCCGCCAGGTATTGGCCGCGCTGGACGATGCTGAATCCGCGCTGCGCTCCGACGCCAGCGAGCCCAGCGGCCAGCTCACCATCACGGCGCCGGTTCTGTTTGGCCAAATGTACGTGGCCCCGGCCGTGACCCGGTTTGTCCAACGCTACCGCCAGATGCGCTGCAGCCTGTTGCTGCTGGACCGGGTGGTGAACCTGCTGGAAGAAGGAATTGACGTGGGCATCCGCATTGGCGCGCTGGACGACTCGACACTGGTGGCGCAATCGGTCGGCCATCTGCGCCGGGTCGTGGTCGCCAGCCCTGGTTACTTGCGCGAACACGGCATACCCGCTCACCCGAAAGACCTGCGCCAAGCCAACTGCGTGCGCTTCCTGGCCGGCGGCAGTACCGGCTGGACGTTTCAAGACAACGGCAAACCCTTTCAGGTGCCTGTCAGCGGCAACCTGGACTTCAACCATGCCGGCCCGGCGGTGGAGGCCTGCGCGGCGGGCCTGGGTTTTGGCCGGTTCATTTCTTACCAGGTGGCGCCCTGGGTGGCTCAGGACAAACTCCGCCTGGTGCTGGAGCCATTTGAGCCCACGCCCCGGCCAATCAGCGTGGTCTACCCGCATGCCCGCCTGCTGCCGGCACGGGCCCGCGCTTTCATCGACGCGATCAAAACCGAACTGGGCCACTTGCCCGCCCTGCATGGCCAGTAACCCATCGCCTGCAAGCCCACGCCAGTGCAGGCATGCTCGGCACTTGTTTGACCTCCACACCCACACCCACCCATGACCCAATTCGACTTTGACTTCTTTGTGATCGGCGGCGGCAGCGGCGGCGTACGCGCTGCACGCATGGCGGGACAACGCGGCGTGCGGGTGGCGATGGCAGAAAGCGGCGCGCTGGGCGGTACCTGCGTCAATGTGGGCTGTATTCCCAAGAAGCTCTACAGCTACGCCGCGCACTTTGCCGAAGCGTTTGAAGAGTCGCACGGCTTTGGCTGGCAGGGCGATGCACCCGCGCTGGACTGGGCAAAGTTGAAAGCCAACCGCGCCAAGGAAATCAGCCGGCTCAACGGCATTTACCTGAACCTGCTACAGGGCGCCGGTGTGCGTCTGCTCGCCGGCCACGCCCAATTGGTGGACGCCCACACGGTGCAAGTGAACGGCGAGCGCTTTACCGCGCAACATATTCTGGTGGCCACCGGGGGCACCCCCAGCGTGCCGCCGGTACCCGGCGGTGAGCTGGTGGTCACCTCGAACGGAATGTTCGACCTGGACCCGTTTCCGAAGCGGCTGGTGGTGGTGGGCGGCGGCTATATCGCCTGCGAGTTCGCCTCCATCTTCAATGGCCTGGGTGCACAAGTGACGCTGCTGCACCGGGGCGAGCAGGTGCTGAACGGCTTTGACCAAGACGTGCGGCCCTTCATTGCTGCCGAGATGCGCAAAGCGGGCGTGGACCTGCGCTTGCCGGGTGAAGTGGCGGCAATTGCCCGCCACGCCGACGGCCTGCAGGTCACCCTTAAAAATGGCGATGCGTTGCTGGCCGACACCGTGCTCTACGCCACCGGCCGCGTGCCCAACAGCTACGGCTTGGGGCTCGAAGCCGCAGGCGTGAAGCTCAACGCCAAAGGCGCGATTGAGGTGGACGCACATTACCAAACCTCGGTGCCGTCCATCCACGCGATCGGCGACGTGACCGCGCGGGTGCAACTGACCCCGGTGGCGCTGGGCGAAGGCATGGCGCTGGTGGACCACCTCTTCGGGCCCGCCGCCGGCAAACCACAGCGGACCATGTCCTATGACCTGATTCCGACCGCAGTGTTCACACACCCCAACATCGGCACGGTGGGCGACACCGAGGCGCAGGCGCGCGAAAAATACGGCAAACTGCGCATCTACCGTACCGATTTCAAGCCGCTCAAGCACACGCTCAGCGGCAGCACCGAACGCACCCTGATGAAGCTGGTGGTGGACGACGCCACCGACCGCGTGGTCGGCCTGCACATGGTTGGCGCCGACGCGGGCGAAATCGTGCAGGGCTTTGCGGTGGCCATGAAGGCCGGCGCCACCAAAGCGCTGTTCGACAGCACCATTGGCATTCACCCCACGGCGGCCGAGGAGTTTGTGACACTGCGCGAGCCGGTTGCACCGGCGGGCTGAGTGGGCCCGGTTTAGGCACGTCCCCCCAGTTCCCAGACGCCCAGGCGCTACCCAGCGCGGGTGAAACGGTTCAAGATACGTCCCGCACCAACGGAGACAACCATGGACCACCTGAGCGGGCTGGACGCGACTTTTTTGTACATCGAGACGCCCGAGACGCCCATGCACGTGGGCGGCCTCAACATCTGCGAGTTGCCGCCCGGCTACGAGGGTGACTTTTACGACGATGTGAAGCGTCACATCGCATCGCGCCTGCATCTGGCCAGCGTGTTCCAGCGCAAGCTGCTGAACATGCCATTTGAGCTGGCCAACCCGGTCTGGGTCCCCGACGACGCACTCGACCTGGACTACCACGTGCGCAGCACCGTGCTGCCCAAACCGGGCAGCTACGCGCAACTCGACAAACTGGTCGGTCGCCTGCATTCCAGCCTGCTCGACCGCAGCCGGCCGCTGTGGGAGCTGTACGTGATTGAGGGACTCAAGAGCCCGCCCGGCGCGCCCAAGGGCAGCCGCCATGTGGCGTTCTATTCCAAAGTGCACCACGCCGCGCTGGACGGTGCCGGGGGCGCGGCACTGGCCGAGGCCATCCTGGACCTGGGGCCGGTGCCGCGCGAGATCCCGCCACCACCGCGCCGGCTCAAGAACATGGCGTTGGCCAGCGAGCAACCCACGCTGGGCCAGCTCACCCGCGCCGGCATCAGGAACACCGGCGCCCAGTACGCCAAGCTGGTGAAGATGGTGCCCGCGCTGGCAGGCACCGCGCTGCAGTTGCTGCGCCCGGCCAAAGACCCGCAGGGCCAGACCACCAGCCGCAAAACAGGCAACGCGTGGTTCGGCCCCAAAACCCCGCTCAACGTGAGCGTCACCAACCAGCGCTTGTTCGCCGGACTGTCGATTCCGCTGGCCGAGATCAAGGCGATTGCCAAGACCCACGAAGCGACCCTGAACGACGTGGTGCTGGCGATTTGCTCCGGCGCGTTGCGCAACTACCTGGCCACCCACGGTGGTGTGCCGGCCGAACCGTTGCTGGCCGCGGTGCCGGTCAGCCTGAGGGCGGCGGGAAACACCGAGCTGAACAACCAGGTGTCGATGATGCGTATGAGCCTGGCCAGTACCGAAGCCGACCCGCTGGCGCGGCTGATGGCGGTGCGCAAGGGCGCCAAAGCCTCCAAGGCCCTGACCGGCAGCGTCAAGCAGGTGCTGCCGACCGACTTTCCTTCGCTCGGCGCGCCCTGGCTGATCAGCGGGTTGGCCGCGCTGTTTGGCCGCTCGCGCTTGGCCAACCGCATGCCGCCGCTGGCCAACGTCGCCATCTCCAACGTGCCGGGGCCGAAGGTACCGCTGTATTTGGCCGGAGCCAAGCTGCTGACCTACTACCCGGTGTCGATTGCGGTGCACAGCATGGCACTCAACATCACGGTGCAGAGCTACGCCGGTTCGCTGGACTTTGGGTTGACCGCCTGCCGCAAGGCCCTGCCGGATTTGCCCGAGCTGGCCGAGTTGATTCGGGCCGCACACCAGGAACTGCTGCGGCTGACACCCACCGATCCTGCGCTGCCGGCGCCAGTGAAAGCCACGAAGAAAAGGGCCGCTGCAACGACGCATCAGCCCACCCCAGCCACCGCCAAGAGGTCCACGCCGCGCGCGCGAAAGGCCGCCAGCGCCTGATTT
>CAZANT010000042.1:0-12284 GCA_964486575.1 uncultured Burkholderiaceae bacterium
CGCACTGCAGAACGCCGCATCGGTCGCTTCGCTGATGCTGACGACCGAAGCCATGATCGCCGAAGCACCGAAGGACGACGCACCTGCCGGTGGTGGCATGCCCGGTGGCATGGGTGGCATGGGTGGCATGGGCGACATGGGCATGTAATTGCTTCTCGCCTGGCGACCCAGGGCGTCGTTTCGGCAGAGGGATGTACCCACAGGTACTGTCTCCGCCGCCGGCCCTTCCCCTGAGTCGACATGCTGCGTCGGGCCGTAACGTTGGCCCACCTGCAAAAAACCCCGCAGTGCGCGAGCCCTGCGGGGTTTTTATTTGCTATCGACGTTGTAGCGGAGTCCGGAGATTTCACCAAGGCTTCAGCTGGTTTTTGCTTTCAAATGGCGCAGCAGTCCGGCGGTGGAGCCGTCCAGGCCACTCACATCGCCGTTATGGAGCCGGAGCGCGATGTCGTTGGCCAGCTGCTTGCCCAGTTCCACGCCGAATTGGTCGAAGCTGTTGATGCCCCACAAGCTACCGGCGACGAACACGCGGTGTTCGTACAGCGCGAGCAAGGCACCCAAGCTGGCGGGGGTAAGGGCGTCCAGCAGCAAAAAGGTGCTGGGGCGGTTGCCCGAGAAGTGGCGGTGCCCGTCCCCACTGGCTTGGCCCTTCATGAGCGCCTGGGCCTGCGCCAGCGCGTTGGCCAGCAACTGGCGGTGGTGTTCCGGTAACGCGTGACTGGCTTCACGAACCGCGATGAACTCCACCGGCACCACGTCGCTGCCTTGGTGAAGCATTTGGAAATAGGCGTGCTGGCCGTTGGTGCCGGCTTGCCCCCAAACCACCGGCGAGGTGGCGTAAGCCAGCGGCATGCCGTCGAGCGCGACGCCTTTGCCGTTGCTCTCCATTTCCAGTTGCTGCAGATAAGCCGGCAGGCGGCGCAGACTGCTGCTGTAGGGCGCCATGCTGCGGCTGCCACACCGGTGGAAGTTGCGGTACCAGACGTCGAGCAAGGCCAGTCGCACCGGCAGGTTCTGCGCCAGTGGCGCCTCGCGAAAATGCCGATCCATCGCATGCGCACCAGCCAACATGTCGCGGAACGCCGAGGCCCCAATGGCGATGGCCAGCGACAGACCAATCGCAGACCAGAGCGAGTAACGTCCGCCGACCCAGTCGGCAAAGTCGAAGGTGGTGTGGATGCCAAACGCCCGCGCCAGCGCGGGCTGGCTGGTCAGGCCAACGAAATGCCGGGCCACGTTGACGCCGCCACCGGTTTCGAACCAGGCCTTGGCCACCTGGGCATTGCCGATGGTCTCCAGCGTTGTGAAGGACTTGGACGCGACGAGAAACAGCGTGTGCTTGGGCTGTACTTGGCGCAACACGGCCAGCAGCTCGTCGACGTCGAGGTTGGAGACAAAGTGGAAGCGCTTGCCTAGCAAAGCGTAGGCTTCCAGCGCCCGCACCGCCATGTGCGGCCCGAGGTCGGAGCCACCAATGCCAATGTTGACGACGTCAGTGATGGCGTCGTCGGCCCGCACCTGCTCGGCAAAGGTCAGGAAGACGTTCAGCATGGTGTGAACCGACTTCAGATCCGCCTCGAGCGCCCGAGGCACCACCGCATCCAACGGTGTGCGCAGCAAGAAGTGCATGGCCGCGCGCTGTTCGGTGGTATTGACCTGTGCGCCCGCAAACATCGCGTCGCGGTGGCCTGCCACATCGCACTGCTGTGCCAACTCCAGCAGCAAGGCTTCGCCAGCCGGGTCGATCAGGTTTTTGGACAGGTCGGCGAACACATGGGGCGCATCCTGACTGAAACGCGTGAAGCGCTGGGGATCGGCCGCAAACGCCTCGCGCAGCGTGGGCGTGCCACGGTCGAAGTGGCCCTGCAGGGCGCGCCAGGCCGGCGTTTGATCGCAGCGCAGGCGGGCAAGTCCAACCATGGTCACGCAGCCAGCATCAGCTGTTCAAGCTTCACCGCGTCGACCACAAACGCGCGGATGCCTTCGGCCAACTTTTCGGTGGCCATGGCGTCCTGGTTCAGTGCGAAACGGAAACCCGCCTGGTCAAAGTTCACCGCGGGCAGGTCCATCGTGCGTGCGGCGTCGGCGCTGAGCGCGGGCTGCAGAGGCGCGTCGGTGGCAGCGAGTTGGGCCAGCAACTCGGGGGCAATGGTCAACAAATCGCAGCCGGCCAGCGCCGTGATCTGGCCGACGTTTCGGAAGCTCGCACCCATGACTTCGGTGGCGATGCCGAACTTCTTGTAGTGGTTGTAGATCTGGCGCACGGACTGAACGCCCGGGTCGTTGGCGCCAGCACGCTCTGCTTCGACCCACGAGGGGCCTGCGGCCTTTTTGTACCAATCGTAAATGCGCCCCACAAACGGTGAGATCAGTTGCACCTTGGCCTGGCCGCAGGCCACAGCCTGGCAAAACGAGAACAGCAGCGTGAGGTTGGTATGGATGCCACGCTGCTCCAACTGCGCCGCGGCCTGAATACCTTCCCAAGTGGATGCGATCTTGATCAGCACCCGATCGATGTGGATGCCTTCGGCCTGGTACAGCTCAATGATGCGTTCGGCGCGGGTGACGGTGGCGCTGGTGTCGAAGCTCAGACGCGCGTCCACTTCGGTCGAGACCCGGCCGGGGATGGTGGCGAGGATCTCAGAGCCAAAACGCACCAGCAGGCGGTCCATCACTTCGTCGAGTGGGCGGCCGCGGAAGCGGGTCACCGTGTCGCTCAGCAGCGGGGCGTAGTCGGGCTTTTGCACCGCCTTCAGGATCAGCGACGGGTTGGTGGTCGCGTCTTGCGGCTGGAACTGCGCCAGCTGTTTGAAGTCGCCGGTGTCGGCCACCACGGTGGTGAATTGTTTGAGCGCACTGAGCTGGTTCATGGAAGCGTTTTTCTGAAACCGGTTGTCTCGAGGTGCCCGCATTATCACGGTGTTTACACAGCGCTTCGGACGGGACGTCGCGAACTGAAACCGGGTTACATTGCGACTTTGCCACCCACCAACCCACCACCATGCTCGACCGCATCAAAGCCTCGCTCACCTCGCTGGCACCGGCGGAGCAACGGGTGGGTGAAGTGGTGCTTGCTGATCCGCGCGCCTTTGCCCGGCTGCCGATCAGCGAACTGGCTGCCCGCGCCGAGGTGAGCAAACCCACGGTGGTGCGCTTTTGCCGCAGCATGGGTTACGACGGCCTGAGCGACTTCAAGCTCAAGCTGGCGGGCAGCGTGAGCGAGGGCGTGCCTTTCATTCACCGCAGTGTCGACGCCGACGACAAGACCAGCGACGTACTGGTCAAGGTGATCGACAACACGGTGGCGGCCTTTTTGAAGTACCGCAACGACGCGAGTGCGGCCGCCATTGAGCGGGCCGTGGACGCGCTGGCCGCCGCCGAGCGCAACGGCAAACGCATCGAGTTTTTTGGTGTGGGCAACTCGGGCATCGTGGCGCAGGACGCGCAGCACAAGTTCTTTCGCCTGGGGGTTCATGCGATTGCCTACAGCGACGGCCACATGCAGGTGATGAGCGCCTCGCTGCTGGGCCCGGGCGACTGCGTGGTGGTGATTTCCAACTCCGGCCGCACCCGCGACCTGGTGGACGCCTGCGAAATTGCCCGGCGCAATGGCGCCACCACGCTCGTTATCACCGCCAGCGGTTCGCCGCTGGCCAACACCGGCCATGTGCACCTCGCCGCCGACCACCCCGAGGGCTACGACCGCTACAGCCCCATGGTGTCGCGGCTGCTGCATTTGATGATCATCGACATTCTGGCCACCAACCTCGCGTTGCGGATTGGGGGGAAAAAGCTGCAGCCGCTGTTGAAGGACATGAAGAACAACTTGCGGAGCAAGCGGTACACGTAGGTCTCCACACCCAGACACCGCCCCGAAGGATCCACCACATTTCCTACAAGGCAATCTTGCAGCTATTCAGACCTCAAGTCCCTGTGGAATCTGGCTTCGATGCTATAAAATAAATAGCTTCAATCCACCCTGCCCTCCAGCACCCCGTGGCAGGCAATCTGGATCCCCTGCCAGTATTGCAACACCGGCCGTTCGCTGCGGCAGCGGGCGTCCGCGTGTGGACAGCGGGGATGAAAACGGCAGCCGGTGGGCGGTTCGATGGGGTTGGGCACCTCGCCATGCACTGGCTGGCGCACACGACCCACGTCAGGCCGGAGCCGGGGGATCGCGTCCAGCAGCATACGGGTGTAGGGGTGGCGGGGCTGGCGGAACAGCGCGGCCTTATCTGCCAGCTCGACGATCTGACCGAGGTACATCACACCCACTTGGTCACTCACATGCTGCACCACGGCAAGGTTGTGCGAAATGAACAGGTAGGTGAGCCCACGCTCCCGCTGCATGTCCTTCATCAGGTTCAATACCTGCGCCTGCACACTCACGTCCAACGCGGAGGTGGGCTCATCGCAGACCAGGAATTCGGGCTGCGTTGCGAGCGCGCGGGCTATCGAAATGCGCTGGCGCTGGCCGCCAGAAAACTGGTGGGGGTACTTGGGGCCGTCTTGCGCAGCCAAACCCACAGACGCCAGCAAGTCGCCCACGCGGGCCTGAAGCGCCGCTGCGCTCCCTGCCAAACCATGCGTGTGCAAAGGCTCGGCCACGATGCGGTCCACCGTCCAGCGCGGGTTCAGGCTGGCGTACGGGTCCTGAAAAATCATCTGCATGCGGCGACGCAGTGCCAGGCCTTGGGCGGACCTCAGCGTGGCGGGCACGTCCTGGCCGTCAAAGGTGATGCGACCCGCATCGGGCGCGGCCAGCCCCAGCAGCAGTCGCGCCACCGTGCTTTTGCCGCAGCCCGATTCACCCACCAGCGCCAGCGTCTGCCCACGCGGGATGCTGAAACTTACACCGTCCACCGCCTGCAGCACGCGGCGCGGCTCGCGGGCCAACAGCCGCTGTAACCAGGGCGCTGACACGTCGAAGGCCTTGGCAAGGCCTCTTACTTCGAGCAAGGGCGTCACGGCGTGTCTCTGCGGGCGTCATGCAACCAGCAAGCGGCCTGCGTGGCACCAGCGGGCAAGAGCTCAGGCCTTGCTTCGTGGCAACGCCCAAAGGCCTGCGGGCACCGCGGGTGGAAGCTGCACCCGGCGGGAACCGCATCCAGCCGGGGCATGGCGCCGTCAATTTGCCGCAGACGCGCCACACTCACTGCCATGTCGGGAATGGCGGCCATCAGGCCGGCGGTGTAGGGGTGGCTGGGCTGGTGCAGGATGGCTTGCACCGGGCCAATTTCCGCCACGCGGCCGGTGTACATCACGGCCACGCGGTCGCAGCTCTCGGCAATCACGCCCATGTCGTGGGTGATCAGCATCACCGCGGTGCCACGCTCGCGGCACAGGGTTTTCAACAGCGTGATGATCTGTGCCTGCACCGACACGTCCAGCGCGGTGGTGGGCTCGTCGGCCACCAGCAGCTGCGGCTCAGCGGCCAGGGCCAGCGCAATCACCACCCGCTGCCGCATGCCACCCGAGAACTGGTGCGGGTACTGGTGCAGCCGATCGGCGGCGGCGGCAATGCCGGTGTCGGACAGCAGCGCCACCGCACGGCGTTGCGCTTCGGCGGGCGTGACCGGCAGGTGGGCGAGGATGGTTTCGGTAAGCTGCCGGCCCACCGTGTAAAGCGGGTTGAGGGCGGTCAATGGGTCCTGAAAAATCGCGCCGATCTGCCGGCCGCGGATGCACCGCATGTCTGCATCCGGCAAGCCGTTGATGCGCTGACCGTTCAGCCGAATCTCACCGCTGCGGATACGCCCCGGTGGCGGCAGCAGCCCGATGATGGCCGCACCAGTGAGCGACTTGCCCGCACCCGACTCGCCCACCACGCCCAGAATTTCTCCCGGTGCCAGCGAGAATGACACCTCGTCCAGCGCGGTGAGCGTGCCAAGACGTGTCGGAAACTCGACCGTGAGGCGGTCCACTTCGAGCAAAGCGTCGGTCATCGGAGTTTCGGGTTCAGTGCGTCGCGCAGCCAATCGCCCAACAGGTTCACACTCAGCGCGATCAGCACCAGCATGGCCCCCGGGAATACGGTGATCCACCATTCGCCAGAGAACAAAAAGTCGTTGCCGACGCGGATCAGCGTGCCCAGCGACGGCGAGGTCGGCGGTACGCCCACGCCCAGGAAGGACAGCGTAGCCTCGGTGATGATGGCGGTGGCCACTTGCAGCGTCGCCAGCACCAGCACCGGACCCATCACGTTGGGCAACACGTGCTGTGCCATGATGCGCCAGGGTTTGACGCCAATCACCCGCGCGGCCAGCACGTAATCCTTGTTTTTCTCCACCAGGGTGGCGCCTCGCACGGTGCGGGCGTAGGGCACCCAGCCGGTGAGGGTGATGGCGATGATGAGCACGCCAAACGCCACCAGCGCCGCCGCGTCCGGAAAGAGCGCGCGGCCCACACCCGCCATCAGCAGCGCCACCAAGATGGCCGGGAACGACAGCATCACATCGCACAGCCGCATCAGCAGCGCGTCGACCCAGCCACCGCGAAAACCGGCCACCAGCCCCAGCGCAACGCCCAGCAGCACCGACAGCGCCACCGACACGCACCCCACCACCAGCGAGATGCGCGCCCCGTACATCAACGCCGACAGGATGTCCCTGCCCTGGTTGTCGGTGCCGAACAGATAGCGGCGGCTGCCGCCGTCGCTCCAGGCGGGTGGAAGGCTGGCGTCAGACAGTTCCAGCGTGCTCAGGTCCAGCGGGTTGTGCGGTGCAATCCAACCAGCGAAGGTGGCACACACCACACACACCAGCGCCAGCGCGGCGGCCAGCACCGCCACAGGCGAGGTGCGAAAGCTGTGGCCGACGTCACTCGCCCACCAGCGCGCCAACATCATGCAGCGCCGCCCGGCCCTACTTGGCCTGAACGCTGATCCACTTGTATGGCATGAAGTTGTCGGCCAGTTGGGTCAGCGCCACCTTCTTGCTCACGCCCCAGGCCAGCGCCTGCTGGTGCAGCGGGATGTGGCCAATGTCGGCGGCGTGTATCTCGAATGCCTGCTTGACCATGGCGGTGCGTTTGGCCTTGTCGTTCTCGGACTGGATCTTCAGCGTCAGTGCATCCAGTTCCGGGTTGCAGTAGGCGCCCAGGTTGTACTGGCCGGCGCCCTGGTCATTGGGGCAACGCATCAGGGCATTCAGCGCGTTGTGGCTGTCGTAGGTACCTGGGGTCCAGCCCAGCATGTAGAAGCTGGTGTCGCGCTTCAGGATTTTCGGGAAGTAGGTGCCTTTGGTTTCAGTCTGCAGGTTCACCTTGACGTTGATCCGCGACAGGTTGGCTGCCACCGCCTGGCAGATGGCGCTGTCACTCACATAGCGGTCGTTCGGGCAGTTCATCGTCACCTCAAAGCCCGCGCTGTAGCCGGCCTCGGCCATCAGTTTTTTGGCAGCGTCCAGATCGAACGGCAGGCGCTTGTTCAGCTCCGGCAAGAAGCCGTTGATGCCGGGGCCGACCATCAACGCGGTGGGGGTAGAGGCACCGCGCATCACGGTTTTCTTGATGCCGTCGATGTCGATGGCCTGGTAGAACGCCTGGCGAACCCGCTTGTCCTTGAACGGGTTTTTGCTCTTGATATTGGAGTACAGCAGTTCGTCGCGCTTCTGGTCCATGCCTAGAAAGATGGTGCGCAGCTCCGGGCCAGTGACAGCCCGGGCGTTGGCGCTGCCGTTCACCCGGGCGATGTCTTGTACCGGCACGGGCTCCATCACGTCCACCTCGCCCGACAGCAAGGCAGCAACGCGGGTGGCGTCGTTGCCGATGGGGGTGAACACCACTTCGGTCACATTGCCTTCGATCTTGCCCCAGTAACTGCCGTTGCGAGTGAAGCTGGTACGCACGTTGGGCTGGCGTTCGCGCAAGCGAAACGGCCCGGTGCCGTTGGCACGAAACGAGGCGGCGTTTTCCACGCCCTTGCGGCGGTCCACCGGCTTCAGCGCCTGGTTGGTCTCGCACCACTTCTGGCTCATGATGTAGACCAGCGACACCACGTCGGGCACGATGGGAAACGGCTGCTTGGTCTCAATTTCCACCGTATGCGAGCCAAGCTTGCGCACCTCTTTGAACTCGTTGGTGTAGCTCTTCATGTCGGACCCTTCACCGGCCGCGCGCTGGAAGCTGAACACCACGTCGTCGGCCGTGAACGGCGTGCCATCGTGGAACAGCACGCCTTTGCGCAACTCGAAACGCCACACCGTGGGCGAGGTCTGCTTCCAGGACGTGGCCAGCCCGGCGGCAAGGGTGAGGTCTTTGTTGCGCGCCACCAGCGGTTCGTACACGTTGCCCGTGGTGCTGAGCTGCAGCGACTCGTTCAGCGAGTGCGGGTCCATCGACAGCGCGTCGCCCTGGTTGGCGATGCGCACGGTTTGCGCCATGGGTACTGCAGAAACTCCTAAAAGAAGAGCAATGACAGCAGTTTTCACGAGGGCTTGAGGCCAATTTGGCTTGCAATTCATCACAATTCCTTATTCAAAGTGCCGTCAAGGCCGTCAGGGCCGCAGCGGCATGGATTGTTCCACCAGCCCTGCGTGCAGCGCCGCACCCAGGGTCAGGATCTCGTCGTTGAAGTCGTAGCGGTTGTTGTGCAAAAAGCAGCTTCCCACGCCGTTCTCTTCGCCTTGCCCAATGCGCAGGTACGCACCGGGCTTGGCCTGCAGCATGAAGGCGAAATCTTCCGCACCCATGCTGGGCACCATATCACGCACCACCCGGTCCACGCCCACGAGGGACTCTGCCACGCCCGCCGCGAAACCGGCTTCGGGCACGCTGTTGATGGTGGCTGGGTACAGGCGCTCGTAGTGCACCGTGGCGGTGGCGCCGAACCCGAGCGCCACCGCGCTGCACAGCTCGCTCAAACGCCGCTCTACCAGCGCCTGCACCTCGGCGCTGAAGCTGCGCACTGTGCCTACCAGGGTGGCCTTACCCGGCATCACGCTCATCGCGCCCAGGTCGCCCGCCTGCATTGCACACAGGCTGATGACGGCGCTGTCGATGGCCTTGACGTTGCGCGACACAATGCTCTGGATGGCCGTGATCAGGTGGGCCGACACCACCACCGGGTCCACCGTCATGTAGGCATGCGCGCCATGCCCGCCGCGGCCGGTGACTTCGATCGTCACGCGGTCGGCGGCCGCCATCATTGGCCCGGGGTTCACCCCCACCCATCCCGGTTTCATGGCGGGCCAGTTGTGCATGCCGTAGACCGCATCCACCGGAAAACGCTCAAACAAGCCATCTTCGATCATCGCCTTGGCGCCGCCATGGCCTTCTTCGCCAGGCTGGAAGATCAGCACCGCTGTACCGTCAAAGTGGCGCGTGGCCGCCAGGTAGCGTGCCGCACCCACCAGCATGGTGCTGTGGCCGTCGTGGCCGCAGCCGTGCATCAGGCCGGGTTTGGTGGACTTCCACGCAAAGTCGTTCAGCTCGCTCATGGGCAAAGCGTCCATGTCGGCGCGCAGGCCAACCATCTGCTGCCGTGTGTTTTGACGGCCGCGAATCACCGCCACCAGGCCGGTTTTGCCAATGCCGGTGTGCACTTCGTCCACCCCGCTCAGCTCGAGCGCGGCGCGGATGCGGCCCGCGGTGTACTTCTCTTCAAACCCCAGCTCCGGGTGAGCGTGCAGGTCCCGCCGGAAGCTGGTCAGCTCCGGGTGAAATTCGGCAATCTGCGCAAACGCGCGGCCGCTGGCTTTCAAACGCATCAACTCGCTCCCACAGTACCCACACGCAAGCGCGGGTCCACCACGAAGTACAACAGGTCCACCACCAGGTTGATGGTGACAAAAATCAGGGCCACCAGGCACAAATAAGCCGCCATCACCGGCACATCGGCAAAGGTGACGGCCTGAACAAACAGCAAGCCCATGCCGGGCCACTGGAACACGGTCTCGGTGATGATGGCAAATGCAATCAGCGAGCCAATCTGCAGCCCGGTGATGGTGATGACCGGCACCAGCGTGTTTTTCAGCGCATGGCCAAAGTGGATGCTGCGCTGACTCAGGCCGCGCGCCCGGGCAAAACGGATGTAGTCGCTTTTGAGCACCTCCAGCATCTCGGCCCGGACCAGCCGCATCACCAAGGTCAGCTGAAAAATCGCCAAAGTCACCGCTGGCAGCGCGATGTGGTGCCAGCCATCGCGAGTCAACAAGCCAGTCTGCCACCAGCCAAGTGCCACCGTTTCGCCGCGTCCAAAACTCGGGAACCAGCCCAACATGACCGAGAACACCAGAATCAACACGATGCCAATCAAAAAGGTCGGCAGCGACACGCCCAAGAGCGATACCGTCATCAGCACCTGGCTGAACCACCGGCCACGTTGGAGTGCCGCGTAAACCCCCATTGGAATGCCCAGCGCCAACGCCAGGGCCGCAGCCACCAGGGTCAGTTCCAGCGTTGCCGGGAAACGCTCGGCCAACAGCCGCGACACCTTGACGCCTTGCCGCAAACTCAGCCCAAACTCACCCTGCGCAGCGTTGGTCGCGAAATGAAAAAACTGGATGAAAAAGGGCTGGTCCAGCCCCAGATCGGCACGCAAGGCCAGGCGTTGCGCCGGCGTCGCATCTTGACCCAGCAAAAATACCACGGGGTCGCCCACATGCTGAAACAGCACAAACGCCACCAGAGCTACCACCACCATGACGGCCATGGCCTGCACCAGACGGCGAAGAATAAAAGTCAGCATGGGCGCGGGTTGGGTGGTGTGCAGCGTGCGAATGGTCTAGCGCCGCCAGCGCCACAATCATAGGCCCTCAGGAGCCACACCTCTGGCTTGCCCCCCTTCGGCCGGGTCAGCTCGCGGGGGTTCGTGTCTCAGCGCGGATTCA
The DNA here is from genome assembly GCA_964486575.1 of uncultured Burkholderiaceae bacterium. Taxonomy (GTDB): domain Bacteria; phylum Pseudomonadota; class Gammaproteobacteria; order Burkholderiales; family Burkholderiaceae_C; genus PCRC01. The sequence goes on from CAZANT010000042.1 coordinate 10,830, forward strand.
GCTTGACCGGACCGTACCAGGCCAGTGTCTGCGACTGGGTGTTGTCGGCGTCGGTCATCAATGCCACGCTCAGCAAAGCCCCGGGTGCCTCACCAAAAGCGCGTTCGTAGTCGGCACGCACATCGCGCTCGTAGTCCAACCACCGGTTCAGGTTGCTCTCGCCAGACTCCACCACGATCTTGCGAATTCGGTCGGTGCGTGGGTTCAGGATCACGCTTTCGTTGGGTTGGTCGTTGCTCCAGACGTACATCAGCGTGGCGTAGGGCAGCGCTTCACCCGTCAGCGCCAACGCGAGGTCGGACAAGGCCTGACTTTTGCTCGACCACTTGGAGCGGTCACCGTCAAACGCCAGCACGATGCGCACTGGCGCGTCGTCCGTCTCCCGCACCGCGAGGTTGGCGCTGGCAATCAGCATCGGCACCTTCCAGGAAAAGTGCAACACGCCCAGCGCGTCGGGCGCCACATGCAGCGGCTGGCGCCACAAACTGGCCGAGCCGTTCGCCTGTGCACGCACCGCGTCGCGGGCGTCCATGCGCTGTGCGCTGTAGACCGTGCTGCGCTTGCCCGGCAGTGTGAAGTGGCGCCAGCTGGCCGGCGCCTCCAGCTTCGCCTCGGCAGCAGGGCTGGCCACCGGCGGCACTCCCGAGCACGCGGCCAAACCCAACGCCATGAGCACCCCAACCGAGCAACGCAGCAATTTCATGAAACAGAACTCTAAATCAAGGCACTGACATCCATTGCGTCAGAACCATGAAAAAAGCCGCCAGACTTTCGTTTGGCGGCTTGGGCTGTTGCTACACAAATGCGGCAACAAGGCTGGCTGCTGCCAGCACCCGATCAGAAGGCGTGACGCAGACCGATGTCAAAGCCGCGCGACTTGCCGCCGGCGGCGACAGCACCACCACCGGCGCCGACACCGCCGTTAGGCTGCGAGAAGCCAGACGCGAACTGGCTGCTGACGTAGCCGCCGTTGGCAGTGGACAGCACGCCCACACCGGTACGGCCGCCATTGTCGTTGTCGGTGATGGCGAAGTTGGTGTAGAACGCGGTGCGCTTAGAGAAACGGTACTCGTAGCCCAGGCCCAGCTTGGTGGTTTCCCAGCTGTTCTGACCACTGTTCTCCGACTGTGCGTAGCTGGCCTTCAGCAAATGGGCACCCAGAGGAACGGTCACGCCCAGCATGCCCGACTTGCCCGTCAGGTTGCCGGCGTTGTTGCCGTAGTTGTCCACTTTCAGGCGAGCGAACTGGCCCCAGAGCTTGGCAACGCCGAAGTCATAAGTACCCGCCAGGTTCACAGTTTCGCGGTCATTCGCAGAGCCGATGGCAGCGGTGCCAGGGGCGATGACGGTTGCCTTGACGTTTGCGTAAGCCAAAGCAAGGCTGACGGGGCCGGCGCCATAGCCGATTCGCAGGCCGTATGACTCGCCGTCGCCATCTTTCAAGGCCCCGACGCC
>CAZANT010000043.1:0-12279 GCA_964486575.1 uncultured Burkholderiaceae bacterium
CATCCCCTTCAAGGCCTACACCGACCCGGCCCTGCACCAGCGCGAGCTGGAGCGCTTTTTCTACCGCAAGCACTGGTGCTATGTGGGGCTGGAGGCCGAGGTCCCCAACGTGGGCGACTTCCGCCGCAGCGTGATTGGCGAGCGCTCGGTCATCATGGTGCGCGACACCGATGGCCAGATCAATGTGGTCGAGAACGTCTGCGCCCACCGTGGCATGCAGTTCTGCCGCACGCGCAACGGTAACCAGAAAGAATTCGTGTGTCCCTACCACCAGTGGAACTACACCCTCAAGGGTGACTTGCAGGGCGTGCCCTTCCGGCGCGGCGTGCGACAAGACGGCAAGGTCAACGGCGGTATGCCAGCCGACTTCAAGACCGAGGACCACAGCCTCAACAAGCTCAAGGTCGCCACCCGGGGTGGCGTGGTGTTCGCGTCGTTCGACCACGAGGTGGAGTCGCTCGAAGACTTCATGGGCCCGGCGATCCTGGGCTACTTTGACCGCCTGTTCAATGGCCGCAAACTCAAGATCCTCGGCTACAACCGCCAGCGCATTCCAGGCAACTGGAAGCTGATGCAGGAAAACATCAAAGACCCCTACCATCCCGGTTTACTGCACACCTGGTTCGTCACCTTTGGACTTTGGCGCGCCGACAACAAGGCCGAGCTCAAAATGGACGCGCACCACCGCCACGCGGCCATGGTCTCGACCCGAGGCAACGCCGGCAAAGCTTCGGAGGTGTCGCAGGTTTCCAGCTTCAAGGCCAGCATGACGCTGCACGACCCGCGCTTTCTGGACATCGTTCCCGAAGACTGGTGGGGCGGCCCCACCGCAGTGATGACCACACTGTTCCCCAGTGTGATCCTGCAGCAGCAGGTCAACAGCGTATCGATACGCCACATCCAGCCCGACGGCCACGGCGCCTTCGACTTCGTCTGGACGCACTTTGGTTTTGACGACGACACACCCGAGATGGAGCAGCGCCGGCTGCGCCAGGCCAATCTGTTTGGCCCGGCCGGTTTTGTCTCGGCCGACGACGGCGAAGTGATCGAGTTCTCGCAGCAAGGTTTTGAGCAAAAGCCCTACCACCGCACCCTGGCCGAGTTGGGTGGCCGCGAGGTCGAGGACACCGACCACATGGTGACCGAAACCCTGATTCGTGGCATGTACGCGTACTGGCGCAAGGTCATGGAGGACTGAGGCTATGGATTCCAACGACTACTTCGCGCTGAGCCAGCTTTATGCCCGCTACGCCCAAGCGGTGGACTCCGGCGACTGGGATTTGTGGCCCGAATTCTTCACCGAAGAATGCAGCTACCGCCTGCAACCACGCGAAAACCACGAGCGCGGCTTTGCGTTGGCCACCCTGTCCTTTGAGAGCAAGGGCATGCTGAAAGACCGCGTCTACGGGATCCGCGACACGCTGTTCCACGACCCCTACTACCAGCGCCACGTGGTTGGCGCACCACTGGTGCACCGGGTCGACGGCGACCGCATTTTCTCCGAGGCCAACTACGCCGTGTTTCGCACCAAGCTCGACGCCCTGAGCACGGTGTTCAACGTCGGGCGCTACCTCGACACCGTGGTGCGCACGCCCGAGGGCCTGAAGTTTCAGGAACGGCTGTGCATTTACGACAGCGAAATGATCCCCAACTCCATCATCTACCCAATATGAGCCATGCCGACCCCGAGTGGCTGGATGCCGCCGCTGAGAGCGAGGTGGTGGACTGGCAGTTGCTGGCGGTGCCGCTGGCCGACCGCGAGATCGCCCTCTTCAGCGTGGACGGAAACGTCTTCGCCACCGACAACCTGTGCACCCATGGCAATGCCCGGCTCTGCGACGGCTTTCTGGAAGGCCACGAGATCGAATGCCCGCTGCACCAGGGTCGGTTTGATGTCAGGACTGGCGCCGCCACCTGCTCGCCGGCCACCAGGACACTGCGTACCTATCCTGTCAAAACCGACGGCGGGCGCATCTGGGTACGGCTCGCGTGAGGCAACTGCAGCCAGCCAACCAAGGGTTTGCACTGTCGGGGTCCAGCAGTGATTGCACTATATTTCCTGTCATTGAAATATAGTGCACCGCATGTCGCGACATGCGGTGTACAGAGTCGCCACATCCCCCAACCACCCCCAGTGCTTTCTTAAAATCGCGCGTGGTGCCCCGTCACAGCGGGTCATCGCCACCACCCTCACCCGCATGGATTTCGCCAACCTTCTGATCCAGTTGCTCAACAGCCTGCAGTACGGCTTGCTGCTGTTTATGCTGGCCGCCGGCCTGACGCTGATCTTCGGCATCATGGGTGTGGTCAACCTCGCACACGGCAGCTTTTACATGCTGGGCGCTTACCTCGCGTATTCGCTCAGTCCGCTGTTCGGAAGCCTCACCTTGGCCATCCTCGGGGGCGCGGTGCTCGCGGTGGCGTTTGGCCTGGCGCTGGAGTGGCTGCTGTTTCGTCACTTTTACCAGCGAGACCACCTCGATCAGGTACTGCTGACCTTTGGCCTGATTTACATCTTTGAGGAAGTGCGCTCCATCCTCTGGGGCGACGACGTGCACGGCGTCGCTGTTCCCGAGGCGCTGGGCTGGTCCATCCAGTTGACCGAGAACCTCTCTTACCCCGGCTACCGCATCTTCATGATGGGCGTGTGTGTGGCCCTGGCGCTGGGCCTGTACGCGCTGATCTCCAAAACCCGGCTCGGCATGAAAATCCGAGCTGGTGCTTTCAATCGGGACATGGCCGAGTCACTGGGCATCAACATCAAGCTGATCCATGCGGTGGTCTTTGCGCTGGGCGTGGGCCTGGCGGCAGTGGCTGGCATGATTGCCGCGCCCATCGCCAGCGTCTACCCCAACATGGGCTCGTCGGTGCTGATCACTTGCTTTGTGGTGGTGGTCATTGGCGGCATTGGTTCGGTTCGCGGCGCCCTCATTGCCGCGCTGCTGGTGGGCCTGGTCGACACCTTTGGCAAGGTGCTGCTGCCCTCACTCGCCGGCATGCTGGTCTACATGCTCATGGCCGTGGTCCTACTCTGGAAGCCAGAAGGTTTGTTCAAACAATGAGCGCCGCCAAAGCCAACATCGAACGCCTGCCTCGAAGCGTTCAGTTCATCTTGGCGCTGGGCGTTGTGGCGCTGGTCGCTTTCCCCTTCGCAAGCAGCGACTTCTACATCCAGATGGTCACCCGCATGATGATCATGGCCATCTTTGCGATGAGCCTGGATCTGCTGCAGGGTGTGACCGGCCTGGTGTCGCTGGGCCACGCCGCATACTTCGGGCTGGCGGGTTACGCCCTGGCCTTTCTGACCCCGGCGGGTGCACCGGTCAGCCTGTGGTGGACCTTGCCTCTGGCGGTGGCCGGCTCCGGGCTCGCGGCACTGGTGATTGGTTTTTTTGTGGTGCGCACCCACGGCATCTACTTCATCATGGTCACCATGGCCTTCGCGCAGATGGTGTTTTACCTGTTCTTCGACAACCGTGCGCTGGGCGGCTCCGACGGCCTCTACATCAACTTCAAGCCCGACGCGGGGGTGTTCGATCTGGAGAACAAAAAGGTCTTCTACTACTTCACCCTCGCGCTGCTGCTGGCCGTCTACGCCTTCCTGCGCCGCCTGTTGTGGAGCCCGTTCGGCCGCACGCTGGCTGGCATCCGTATCAACGAGCACCGCATGCGCGCGATGGGGTATGGCACCTTTGGCTACAAGCTCAGCGCCTTTACGCTGGCCGGCGCGCTGGCCGGGCTGGCGGGTTATTTGTGGGGCGCACAGACCGGCTATGTGAACCCGGATCTGATGGGTTTTCACATGAGCGCGCACGTCATCATGATGGTCATCCTCGGCGGCATGGGCAACTTTGCCGGTGCCGTGGTGGGCGCCTTTGCGTTTGAACTTTTGCTGCACACCTTCAAGGACTTGCCGCAGGTCGGTACGGTCAATCTCGGCAAACACTGGCAGCTGTCCATGGGGTTGTTCATCGTCATGCTGGTGGTGTTTGCGCCGCGTGGTCTGCTCGGCATGGTGCACAGCCTGGGTGACAAACTCGGTGGCAACAAGGATGCAGCCAAGGAGGCCGACCGTGGCTGAAGTGCTGCTGTCTGCCCGCGGCTTGACCAAACGTTTCGGTGGTTTGGCCGCCGTTAACGACGTCTCGCTGGACCTGCAGCTTAACCACATCCACGCGGTGATTGGCCCCAACGGGGCGGGCAAATCCACGCTGGCGAATCTGTTGTCGGGCGATCTGGTGCCCACGTCCGGCAGCATCACGCTGGGTGAGCACAACATCACCGGCTGGACCCCGGAAAAAATCTCGCGCCGGGGCCTGGGCCGCAGCTACCAAAAGACCAACATCTTCCTGCCCTTCAGCGTGTGGGACAACGTGCGCCTGGCCGCGCAGTCGCGCACGCCCTTTGCCGCGCGCTGGCTCAGCGCCGCCACCGGTTTTGCCCCCATCAACGAGCGTACCGAACGCGCCATTGCCCTGGCAGGGCTCAGCGCCCGCAGCAAGGCGGTGGCGGGAACCACCAGCCACGGCGAACAACGCCAGTTGGAGATTGCGATGGCGCTTGCCACTGACCCGCAGGTGTTGTTGCTCGACGAGCCGCTGGCGGGCATGGGTGTGGCCGAAGCCGAACGCATGGTGGCCTTATTGCAAAACATCAAGACAGACCACGCGATGTTGCTGGTAGAACACGACATGGACGCGGTATTTGCCTTGGCGGACCGCCTGACGGTGATGGTCAACGGCCAGGTGATCGCCACGGGTACCCCGGCAGAGATTCGCGCCGATGCCGTTGTACAAGCCGCCTACCTGGGTGAAGAGGCCCACTGAGATGCAAGACCTCCTCATCAACGCCGAGGCCATCCACACCTACTACGGTGCCAGCCACATCCTGCGCGGCATCGACTTGCGCGTGGGCCGGGGCGAGACCATCGGCCTGATGGGCCGCAATGGCATGGGCAAAAGCACCCTGCTCAAAAGCATCATGGGGTTGGTCAAACCCCGTTCCGGCACAGTCAGCATCATGGGTCAGCCCATGACAGGCCGAGCGCCCTACGAGGTTGCCCAGTTGGGTGTGGCCTATGTACCGGAAGGCCGGGGCATCTTCGGCAACCTGAGCGTGGTCGAAAACCTGAAAATGGCCGCCCGCGCCGGCACCCGGGGCCAAATGGACTGGACCTATGACCGGGTGCTGGAAACCTTCCCACGCCTGAAAGAACGGCTGGGCCACGGCGGCCAACAACTCAGCGGCGGCGAGCAGCAGATGCTCACCATCGGCCGGGCTCTGATGACCAATCCGGACGTACTGATTCTGGACGAGGCGACCGAAGGCCTGGCGCCGCTCATTGCCAAAGACATCTGGCGGATTTGCGGGCTGATTCGCGAGACCGGCATCAGCAGCGTAATTGTCGACAAGAACTGGAAGCACGTGACCCAGATCACCAGCCGTAACGTCATTTTGGTCAAGGGCAAGGTGGTGTTCGAAGGCAGTTCGGCCGATCTGCTGGCCCAGCCTGCGTTGCTGACGCAGCACCTGGGCGTGTAGTCCCTCGGGGGGCAACGCATGGACACGGCCGTTAGCGTCCGGGCGAGACAAACCGCCGAATCGTCTCGGTTTGAATGTGCCTAGCGGCTGCCACAGACACCCGGGTTGCCCCGAGCGTTTTTCCCAGTCGATTGACCCTTAGCCCAGGTAAAATCAAGCAGAATAGCTACTAATTTCATAGCAAATATGACATCCACTCCTTTGAAGCCGCTGCGCGGCGTGCGTGTGCTCAGCCTGAGCCTCAACCTGCCCGGCCCGGCTGCGCTGATGCGCTGCCGCCAGATGGGTGCCACCTGCGTCAAGCTGGAGCCGCCCGCCCCCAAGGGCGCACCAGCGGGAAGCTCTGGCGACCCAATGGCGTTCTACAGCGCCAAGACCTATGCCGACCTGCACCAAGGCGTGCGCACCGTGCAGGCGGACCTGAAAACAGAGAAGGGCCAAAAGGTCTTGCACCGTGAACTGGCCAAGGCCGACGTGCTGCTCACCTCGTTCCGCCCTTCGGCGCTGACCAAGTTGGGCCTGGCCTGGAAAACCCTGCACAAGCAGTACCCCGCGCTGAACCAGGTCGCCATCGTCGGTGCGCCCGGTGACCGTGCGGAGGAGCCTGGCCACGACCTCACCTATTTGGCCGACAACGACCTGATCACCGGCTTGGCACTGCCACCGACCCTGTACGCCGACATGGGTGGCGCCATGCAGGCCAGCGAAGCGGTGCTGCAAGCCGTAATGCACCAACGCAACGCCACCAGCAAGGGCAGAGGGGTGTACGTTGAAGCCGCGCTGTCCGAGGCCGCCCGCTGGCTGGCCTTGCCCCGCGCCTGGGGTTTGACACTGCCCGGCTCGGCGATTGGTGGCGCGCATGCTGGCTACCAGGTCTACCCGTGCAAGAACGGCCGGGTGGCAGTGGCGGCGCTGGAGCCGCACTTTGCCGCGGCGCTGTGTGCTGCTGTCGGCGTGACCATCACCAGCGCCAAGACATTGCTGGCACCCGCCACGCGGGACACGATTGCAGCATGGCTACTGACGCAGACCCGCAAACAACTGGACGCCCTGGCGGCATCCAAGGACATTCCGCTGCACACCCTGCCCTGAGCGCCCGGCGTCAGGCCACGTTGGCAGCTGCCACCAGCCGTTGGGTGTAGGCGTGACGTGGCGCGTCTAGTACCTGCTGCGCGGGACCAGACTCCACAATCTCACCGTCTTTCATCACCAGCACCGTGTGCGCCATCGCGCGGATCACATCCACGTCATGGCTGATGAGCAAGTAGCTCAACCCACGTTCGCGCTGCAGGCGCTGCAGCAGCTGCAGCACCTGTTTTTGGATGGTCACATCGAGCGCGCTGGTGGGTTCGTCCAGCACCAACAGCTCGGGCTGCACGATGAGCGCGCGGGCGATCGCGATTCGCTGGCGCTGCCCGCCCGAGAACTCGTGTGGGTAGCGCTGCAGCAGGCCGGGGAACTGCGCCTCGGTCATACCCACATCTTGCAATGCTTGCTCGACCCGTTGTCGGCGGTCTGCCTTGGCCAAAGCCGGTTCGTGCACCACCAACCCCTCACCCACGATGTCTTCTACCGACATGCGGGGCGACAGCGACGAAAATGGGTCTTGAAACACCACCTGCACTATGCGGCGGATGGCCTGGTTGTGCGCCGCGTTGCGGCCCCAAGCCTTTCCCACCACCTGCAGCGTGCCCAGGCTGGGCATCAACCCGAGCGCAGCCAATGCCAGCGTGGATTTGCCGGAGCCCGACTCTCCCACCACGCCCAGCGTCTGGCCGGGGGCGATCTGAAAATCAGCCGCTTTCACTGCCACGAACTCGCCCTTGCTGAACCAGCCCATCACCCCCGGTTTTTTCACTGGGTAGCTCACGCGCAAGGCGCTGGCCTGCATCACGGGTGTTGCAGCCAAGTCGGGCGGTAGGTCAGACACGTCGCGCACGGGCCGGCTGTCAATCAGCTTCTTGGTGTAGGCATGCTGGGGGTGGGCAAACACGGGCGCGACCACACCATGCTCCACGATGTGCCCGTTTTCCATCACGGCCACCCGGTCGGCAAAGCGGCGCACCAGGTTCAGGTCGTGGGTGATCATCAGCACCGCCATGCCAGTTTGGCGCTGCAGGTCGTCGAGCAGGTCGAGGATCTGGGCGCGCAGCGTGACGTCCAACGCGGTGGTGGGCTCGTCGGCCAGCAACAGTTGAGGCTTGCAGGCCAAGGCCATCGCAATCATTGCGCGCTGACGCTGACCACCCGAGAGCTGGTGGGGATAGGAAAAAGCGCGCCGATGCGGGTCGGGCACGCCGGTGCTTGCCAGCAGATCCACGGCGCTCTGCATCGCTTGCCGGGCGGACAGGCCTTGTTTGAGCTCCAACACCTCGGCGATCTGGTCGCCCACGCTGAACAGCGGGTTGAGCGCGGTCATGGGCTCCTGGAAGATCATCGCGATCTCGCCACCGCGGATGCCCCGCAGCTCGCGCTCGCTCAGGGACAGCAGGTCACGCCCGTCAAACCGGGCTTTTCCAGTGATGTCGGCGTTCAGTACCAGCCGCAGCAGGCTGAGTGCGGTCACTGACTTTCCCGAGCCGGACTCGCCCACCAGCGCCAGTTTCTCACCCGGCGCGATAGCGAAGTCGATGCCATGCACGACCTCCTTGCCCCCAAAGGCGATACGGAGGTTCTTGACGTCGAGCAGGGGCTGGGTTTCGCCGCTGAGCCGCCCCAAGGGGAAAAGCGCCGCTTCGGAGGGCCGGGAGGACATGCCAGTGCCGAGCATGGGGGCCGTCATTGGTCGGCTTTCCGGGGATCCAAGGCGTCGCGCAGCGCGTCGCCCATGAAGGTCAGCAGCAGCAAGGTGGTCACCAGCACCGCGAAGGTGGAGAGTGAGATCCACCACGCGTCGATGTTGTTCTTGCCTTGCGAGAGCAATTCGCCCAGGCTGGGCGTGCCGGGCGGCACGCCCAAACCTAAGAAGTCCAGTGAGGTGAGCGCCAGAATCGCGCCACTCATGCGGAAGGGCAGAAAGGTGACCACCGGGGTCAGGCTGTTGGGCAAGACGTGGCGGCGGATGATCTGCCAGTTGCCCACGCCCAGTGCGCGGGCCGCGCGCACGTAGTCCAGCTGGCGGTTGCGCAGGAACTCGGCACGCACGTAGTCGGACAACCCCATCCAGCCAAACAAGCTCAACAGCACCAGCAGCAAAGCGATGCTGGGCGCAAAAATCGCGCTGAAGATGATGAGCAGATACAGCTCCGGCATTGCGCTCCAGATTTCGATGAAGCGCTGAAAGGCCAAGTCGGTCTTGCCGCCGAAAAATCCCTGAATCGCACCAGTCACCACGCCCAGTACTACACCGGTGGCAGTGAGCGCCAGGGCGAACAACACACTGACGCGGAAGCCGTAGATCAGCTGCGCCAGCAAGTCGCGCCCGCGGTCGTCGGTGCCGAGCAGGTTGTCTCGCATTGGGCGTGAGGGGTTGGGCTCGGTGGCAAAGTAGTTCAACGTTTTGGGCCCATAGGGGTTGGGCGCAAAGATGGCCCAGTTGCCACCTTGAGACAGCTTGTCGCGGATGAAGGGGTCGAGAAAGTCGGTGGTCGTGTCAAAGTCCCCTCCGAAGACCTTTTCGGGGTAGTCCTTGGCCATGGGAAAGTAAAACTGGTTGTCGTAGCGCACCAGCAGCGGCCGGTCATTGGATATCAACTCGGCGCACAGGCTCGCCAGCACCATGGCGCAGAAAACCAGTAGGCTGCGGTAGCCCAGCTTGTTGCGCTTGAACCGCAACCACGCACGGCGACCGGGAGAGAGTGACGGGGTGCTCATGGGCATTCAGTCGAACTTCACGCGCGGATCGACCCAGACGTAGCACAGGTCAGAAATCAGCTTGGTCAGCAGACCAATCAAGGTGAACAAGTAAAGCGTCCCCAACACCACTGGGTAGTCTCGCCGGATCACACTCTCAAAGCTCAGCAGGCCCAAGCCGTCGAGCGAAAACAGCGTTTCGATCAGCAGCGCACCGGTGAAAAATGCGCCAATGAAAGCCGCTGGAAAGCCGGTGACAATCGGGATCAGCGCGTTGCGGAACACGTGTTTCCACAGCACCTGCCGCTCACCAAGACCCTTCGCGCGGGCGGTCACCACGTACTGTTTGCGAATCTCTTCCAGAAATGCGTTCTTGGTCAGCATGGCGGTGACCGCAAAGCTGCCCAGCACCATGGCCGTGACGGGCAAGGCGATGTGCCACAGGTAGTCAGTGATGCGGGCGGCCCAGCCCAGTTCTTCCCAGTTGCTCGACGTCAGCCCCCTCAGCGGGAACCACTGCAACTGCCCACCAAAAATCACCAGCAACGCCACGCCCAGCACAAAACCGGGAATGGCGTACCCCACCAGCACCAACAAGGTGGTGACCAAATCGAACCGCGACCCCGCCCGAACCGCCTTGGCCACGCCCAACGGCACCGCGATCAAATAGCTGATGAAAAACGTCCACAGCCCCAGACTGATGGAGACCGGCAGCTTTTCCAAAATGAGCTGCGACACGTCCTTGTTCTGGAAAAAGCTTTTGCCCAAATCAAAGCGCGCGAACTGTCCCAGCATTTGAAAGAAGCGCTCGTGGGCCGGTTTGTCAAACCCGTACAAGGCCTTGATCTGGTCCACCCGCTTCGGATCAACGCCCTGGGCTCCCCGGTAACTCAGCCCGCCCTCAGCCCCGGCACCGGTGCCGGCCTTGGCTTCTGCCAGGTACTGCTCCACCGGCCCGCCAGGCACGAACTGCACCACGGCAAACGTGATGAGCAACACGCCCAGCAAGGTGGGCACCATCAGCAGCAGCCGTTTGAGGATGTAGACAAACATGACTTACCTTGCCCACCAGGTTTCTATGGCCCAGATTTCACCGGCCGCATAAGGCGGCATGGCGCTCGGGCTGGCCAATCGGCGGGTGTTGTACGCCATGCGGTGGGTGCCAGCGGTCCACTGGGGGATGAGCACATGGCTGTGGGCGATGACACGCTCGAGCGCGCGGCAGGCGGGCAGCAGTTCGGCTTTGGATTTGGCGCTGGTGACCTTGGCGATGAGGGCGTCCACTGCCGGGTTTTGAATGCCGGTGTGGTTGCCCGAATCCTCGGTGTCGGCGGCTTTGCTGCCAAACAGGTCGGCCAGTTCCTGCCCGGGGTTGTGGGTACCCTGGTAGGCCAAGGTGGTCACGTCGAACTCGAACTTCTGCAGGCGCTGCTGGTACAGCGCAAAGTCCACCGGCCGGAACTTGAGCGCGATACCGATCTTCTCCAAATTGCGAGCCCAGGGGGTGACCACCCGGGCGCCAGCCTCGTTGCTGTCGAGGTACTCGATCACAAAGGCCTCGCCCTTGGCGTTGCGCAGCGCGCCGTCGCGCACCTCCCAGCCGGCCTGTTTAAGCAGCGCCTGTGCCCGCCGGAGGTTGGCTCGCAGGGACGAGTCGCCATCGGTCCGGGGGGGCACCGTCATCGGGCCGAATACGGCGTCGGGCACCTGACCGCGCCATGGGGTCAACAGCGCCACCTCTTCCGGGCTGGGCAGCCCGGTGGCCTGGCAGTCGGTGTTGCCGAACAGGCCGTTCACCCGCTGGTAGGCGTTGTAGAACATCTGTCGGTTCATCCACTCGTAGTCCATCGCGAGGCCCAGGGCCTCGCGGACCCGGGGGTCTTTGAACTGAGCACGCCGGGTGTTGAGCACATAACTCTGAAAACCCGACGGCTGCCGGTGTTTGAATTCGCCTTTGACCAGTTCGCCCGAATCAAAGCGTTTGCCGGTGACGCACCGCGCCCAATCGCCGGCGGAGAAAAAACGCATCAAATCGAACTCGCCGGCCTTGAGCGCTTCCAGCCGGGCGGTGTTGTCTTTGTAGATCTTCACCGTGACGCGGTCAAAATTGTCCAGTCCGCGCTTCACTGCCAGGTCCCGGGCCCAGTAGCCCGGGTCGCGCACGTAAGTGATGTCCTTGCCAAAGCGGACCGGACCGATCTTGTACGGGCCACTGCCGATGGGGATGTCGGTCACGACCTGATCGAAGGGTTTGGCTTTGCCGTTCTCCATCCCCCATTGGCGGCTGAACACCGGTAGCCCCCCCACGGTGAGCGGCAGTTCGCGGTTGGGTTTTTTGAATCGGTAGCGCACGGTGCGCTCGTCCAAGACCTCGATCCCGGCCACGTCGTCCAGCAAGGTTTTGAAGGCGGGCGAGGTAAAGGGGCCAATCAGCGTCTCGTAGCTGTGTTTCACGTCTGCCGCCAGCACGGGGCTGCCGTTGTGGAAGCGAGCTTGGGGCCGCAGGCGGAAGGTGGCGCTCATCCCGTCAGGCGCGACCACCACGTCCTCGGCCAGCAGGCCGTAGCCTGAGCCGGTTTCGTCCAGCGCGCCGGTCAGCAGCGAGTCGAACATCAGGTTGGAGAGGTAGGCCGGTGCCGAGCCCTTGATGGTGAAGGGGTTGTACTTGTCAAAGGTGGAGGTGCGGGAGTTGCTCACCAGCCGGATCTCACCGCCCTTGGGCGCGGCTGGGTTGACGTAGTCGAAGTGGGTGAAGCCGGCGGGGTACTTCAGGTCGCCCCAGAGCGCGTAACCATGCGCGGCCCAAGTCGGCAAACAACACCAGCACAGGCACCAAAACACAAAACCACGCATGCGACAATTCTGCACAGTTTTTCTCTAGGACAGATCCATGGGTTTTCTCACCGGCAAAAAATTGTTGATCACCGGCGTGTTGAGCAACCGCTC
>CAZANT010000044.1:0-12091 GCA_964486575.1 uncultured Burkholderiaceae bacterium
GGCGGCCCGCCAAGGCCGCCGAGGTGCGCGCCACCTGTACGGCCAGCAGGGCGGTGCGCAGCGAGTCAATGCCCAAAGTCACCGCAGTCTGGCAGAGCACCTGCACCACAGCCTCGGTGGCCTCCACCTGACCCATCAACGGTCTGGCCGTGGCCACGGCCTGTACCCAGTCGGCGGGCACCGGGTCGGCCGTGACGGTGTGGCTGAGCTCTGACAGGTCCAGCAGAAAGGCCAACCGGTCAAGCAGCGCGGCGGGAACGTGTTCGTCATCCAGGCCTTCGTCGAGTGCCACCACCCCCAGGCGAACGGGGTTGCGGGCCGACACACCGTCCCGCTCCAGCACCAACTCGCCCGTGTCGAGCACGGCAGTGAGGCGACTCACGGTCGATGCGGCGAGCCGCTCGGCCATGGCCAATACCACCGCACCACCATTGGCCTCGGCCAGCAGACCGTGGGCGGCCACCGGGCGGCTCCGCTGCAGGGTGGCTGCCAGATCCAGCCCGCCGATCAGCCTTTCGTCGTTGATGTGCAAGGGCACGCGGCGCAGTGGGTGGCCGGCCATCAGAGCGCCGAACAGCGCCAGCCAACGGTCGCGCACCGGCCCGGCGCCGGCGCGCACCGACACGCCGCCCAGTCCAGCCGGGTTGGTGGCCAACAGCAGGGCCACCTGCACAGCGTCGTCCCAGGCGCTGTATCGAAGCATTGCCGAGCTCATGGGTGAGCGACGGTCAAACGCCAAACACCTCGTCGATGGCGCGCTCCACCCGCACGCTCGATCCCGAATCGTCCAGCGGGCTGCGCCGGAGCCGGTGGCGCATGGCCGACGGTGCAACCTGTTTCAGATGGGCGTTGCCCACGGTGGTGTCCCCTTGCAGTGCCGCCAGAGCGCGTGCGGCGCGCATCAGCGTGAGTTCGCCGCGCAGGCCGTCGGTGCCGAGTTGCATGCAGAGGCGGGCGGCTTGTTCCAGCACGGCGTCCGGCACCACCACCGCCGGCAGGCGTTTGCGCGCGGCCTGGATTTTTTTGCGAATGCGCTCGTCTTCTTTGTGCCATTGCGCCGCAAACGCTTCGGGGTCACGGTCGAACGCGTCGCGTCGCTTCACCACTTCAATGCGTTCGGGCAGGGTGTCGGGGGTCTTGACTTCAAGCGACAGGCCAAACCGGTCAAGCAACTGCGGGCGCAGTTCGCCCTCTTCCGGGTTGCCGCTGCCGACCAGGACAAAACGCGCGGGATGCCGCACGCTCAGGCCTTCACGTTCCACCACGTTTTCGCCCGATGCCGCTACGTCGATCAACAAATCGACGAGGTGGTCTTCCAGCAGGTTGACTTCGTCGATGTAGAGAAACCCCCGGTTCGCCCGTGCCAACAGGCCCGGCTCAAATGCCTTGACGCCTTCGGACAAAGCGCGTTCCAGGTCCAGCGCACCGACCACGCGGTCTTCGGTGGCACCCAGCGGCAAATCAACCACTGGCACGGGCACCAGATGGGTTTTGGGTTGCTTGGCATCTTTCAGGACGGCACACTCCGCACAAGCGGTTTTGCTGGGGCCCGGCGCACAGGCGTATCGGCAACCGAGCACCGCCTGCATTTTCGGCAACAGCGCCGCCAGCCCACGCACGGCGGTGGACTTGCCGGTGCCGCGGTCGCCCAGGACCAAAACACCGCCGATCGCCGGATCAACGGCGGCGATCAAGATCGCCTGCTTCATCTCGTCTTGGCCAACGATTGCGGAAAAGGGGAATGCCAATGCCATGTTCAGCTTGCCTGGTGGTGGGGGGAGTGGGGGAGAGGGACCAACGCGTCAACGATGCCCATCATGATGGTGTCTTGTCCTTGGCACCACAAGTGTTTACGAGGAGGGTGTGGGTAGTTTCCAACGTCGCAGCATGTCGGCGCCGTGGGCCAGGCCCGCAAGCGAAAGGAATACGACCATGCCCCAGCCTGGCCCGACGGCCAACACGCCGCGCAACGCCAGCATGAGGAAGAGACCCGACATCAGGTTGAGTGTGTAGTGGTGGGGGGCCAAACCCTTGCCCGTGGTCTTGAAGTACAGGTACACCACCAACCATTCCAGTAAGGTCAGTGCGATGACGGTGTCAATCAGCCGGGTGCCAACAAAGAGTGTGTCCAAAACGGGTCTCCAAAAAACAAGGGGCTCGCTTCGCCCATTCTGGCTTGGTTCTGGCCCGTATTAACTCTGGATGGTCTGGCGCTGGTCACCATTTCAAGCATCGGCTTTGAGGCCAACAACGTCCAAGATGTCTTGTGTGGTGACCTGGTTGCCAGCGACCCGCTGAATCGTACGGGGGCTGGCGCTCTGAGAGTGAGCCTGGGTGGCTGCACGGAGGTGGTCAAGCCGCCCGGTCGAATTCCATTTGGCCGGATTTTTTGGCGTCGTACAGCGCGCGGTCGGCGCTTTCCAGCAACTCGGTGGCGTTGATGCCAGACTCCGGGAACACCGCGATGCCCACGCTGATGCTGGCGCGCGGCAGCTTGTCGGGAAAGGGCAGGGCCATGTTGGCCATGATTTTGTTGGCGATGGTCCAGGCACTGTCGAGGTCGGCGCCAATCAGCATGACCGCAAACTCGTCGCCGCCCATGCGTGCCGCCACATCGGAGGCACGGATGGAGCGGCTGATGCGCTCGGCCACGGTTTGAAGAACCCGGTCGCCGGTACTGTGGCCGTACAGGTCGTTCACCGACTTGAAGTCGTTCAGGTCGATGGCCAGCACCGTGAGGTTGGCGTGGTAGCGCTGGGCCAGTGCCAGTTGGCGTTTCAGCAACGCGTCAAACAGGACTCTGTTGGCCAGACCGGTCAGGCCATCGTGGTGGGCCTGGTGCTGGGCTTGGGCGAGACGCTGTGAGGCCTGCGTCAAGGCCTCACCCACGGCGCGCACCTCGGTCAACCGGGTCGGCCGGATTTCTACCGTCCGCCCGCTGCCCAGCGCCAGCGCAGGCGGTATGAGGCTGCGCACCGAGCGGGCGATTTTGCTGGCGAGCCGGTTGGCCAGTCCAAGGCCAAGGCCCACCATCAGCAAAGCCCCGGCGATCACCAGCGCGATCCAGCGGTACAGTTCGGCCGACAGCATGTCCTTGGGGGCGGCCACCATAACGCTCCAGCGTGACATGGGAGAGCGGCTGAATGACAACACCACTGGAATGCCCTCTTTGGTCTGGGTTTCCATGGTCGCTTCGCGTTCGGTGGTCACCCGCGCCGCAATCGGCCCGGCGGCTTTTTTGCCAACGAACTTGTCGGCGTCGCGGGTGCGGGCAACGATGGTACCGGTGCCGTCCATCACGGCGGCAATCCAGCCATGGGGCAGTTCTTGGCGCTTCAGAATGTCGCCCACACGCTCCGCCGACAAGCCCACACTCAGGGCGTAAGGCACCGTTTCGCCCTGCATCACCGGCACGCTGATGGCCAGGGTGGGTTTGCCTGACATTTGGCCGGTGAACAGGTCGGTCAACACCGGTTTGCCGGTGCCAATGGCCTGCTGTATCTCTGCCGGCGCCCCGGCCGAGGGCAAGGTGTTGCCGTGTGGTACCAGGGTGTTGAGGAGTTGGTGGCCTTCGGCGTCTGTCAGCATGTAGTTGCTGGCCATCTGGTACTTGAGCGCCTGGGTGGCCCGCTGGTGGAATGAAGCGAGGTCGCCCGCTGCGAGATCGGACGATGTGGCCAGCACCCTCAGGCCGGACTCGATGCCAGAAAACTCGCGGTCCATGGCCGATGTGAGGACGCGGGCCAGCACCACGGTTTCCCGGTAGAGCGATTCCTTCTGCATCCAGTAGTTCTGCGCGACCAGCGCGGTGGCCACCATCATGGCGGGTACCACACACACCAGCACCAGCGCGGTCAAGCTGGTGCGGATGGTGTAAGCGCTGGCCTCCCCAGAGGCGGCAGGGGGGCCAGGACTGACAAAGCCGGTCTGGAACAGTTTCATGGGGTGGGCAGCGGCGGCGCGGCGAAGGGGCTTTGTCGGCAGTTTGACCGGGTTTGTTCAATGCATTCGTTTGAATAAAGGGCACAAACCGACGCCTTCTGGCGATTGCAGTGCGGCTGGCCTGCCGTCCGGCGTAGGACACTGCGCACAACGCTGGGGCGCGATGCCGCACGGGCACAGCCGTGCCTGTCTGCTGTCGACCGGACGGGGGGTTTGCGACAGTAGAGACACGTTCTGGCTGACGCCAGATGTCACAACCCCCAAGGAGTCCACATGACCACACAAGCCGACATGAACAGCACACTGATCGATGCGCTGAACGACCTGATCACCACCTCGCGCGACGGTGAGTACGGCTTCAAGGCTTTGGCGGAATATGCCAAGACCGACGAGCTGCGCGGCCTGTTCAGTCGCCGTGCTGGCAGCTGTGCCGCTGCAGCGGAGCAGTTGCAGATGCAGGTGACCCACCTCGGCGGTGAGCCCGACACCGGCGGCAGCGCCACCGGTGCCATCCACCGTGGATGGGTTGCCGTCCGCGCCAAACTGACTGGCTACACCGACTTGGCGATGTTGGAGGAGTGCGAACGGGGCGAAGATGCCGCGCTCGAGTCCTACCGCGAAGCGCTGAAGACGCCGATGCCGGCCGACATTCAGGCGCTGGTGGAAGACCAGTACCAGGGCGCCAAACGCAACCACGACGAAATCCGCCGTTTGCGCGACCAACTCGAAGCCACCGCCAGCTGATGGCGCGGTGACCGGTGGGGGGCCACAATCGGCCCATGCGCCAACACCTGTCTGAAACCACAAGCCACCAGCGGCTGCTCTACGGAGCGGCTGTGGGGGGCCTTTCGGCGTTGGTGCCGCTGCCTTTGCTGCCACAAACCCACGCGCTGTTGTCTTGGTGCCTGGGCACCGCCACCTACCTGGCGCTGGCCTGGCGGCTGGCGGTGGTGTTCGACGCCGAGCGCACCCGGGCACGGGCGCAGGCACAAGACGAGTCGGGCGCGGTGCTGCTGTTGCTCATGCTGGCGGCCGTGTTGGCGTCGGTCGGCGCAATTGCCGTGATACTGCAGCAAGGCAAAGACCTGTTGGGATGGGAGCGCGGCCTGCACACTGGCTTGGCCATGCTGGCACTGACCAGCGCCTGGTTGGTGATCCACACCTTGTTCGCCTACCGCTACGCCCACCGTTATTACCAGGAAGAAATGCAGCCCGAGCCCGATGGCCCTGGTCTGGTGTTTCCCGGCCAACGCGACCCCGACTACTTTGATTTTCTGTACCACGCGCTGGTGGTCGGCATGACGTCGCAGGTGTCGGACGTACAGGTGACCTCGCGCGAAATGCGCCACCTGACGCTGGTGCACAGCGTATTGTCCTTCGCCTTCAACATGCTGGTACTGGCGCTCAGCATCAACGTGGTGGCCAGCGCAGTGCTGTGAGGTTTCTGGTCGACAGCGTCCTCAACGCACGGCCCGCGTGACAGGGCGCAACGATGTTTACGCCATATCGAAAGGAGAACATATTGGTTGGGGAAAACCAGGGCGCTCCCTAGAGTTCGAGGCTCTTGTCAACTCCCTCGATCAACACCATGCCTCTGAATCCAGACAACGCCCAAGACGCCAAACCCAAGGCGAACCGCCGTCAGCTGCTCAAGGCCGGCCTGGCCGGTGCCGCCGCAGCCACCGCTGGCGCCGCCAGCGCCACGCTGTCCTTGCGCTTGGGCGGTGATGCGAACGCCGACGAAGGCCGCTACCTTGGCCACAGCAGGGTCCGCAGCGGACCGGTGGGGTTCACTTCCTTCATTCACCCCACTGCCAAGATTCAAACCACACAGTTCTCCATTGGTGCGCAGAGCCTGATCGAAGGATTCGTCACGCTCAACGGCGCATCGGCCCGGATTGGCAACGCCACCAACCTGCAGGACAACGACCGCCTGCTCGATTACACCGGCGGGCGCATCCCAGCCCGGGGTGACCTTCAAATCGGCGACGGCTCATTCACCGCGCACGGCGTCACCTTCATTGGCAAGGTGCGCATCGGTGACGCGAGCGGCACCGTCATCAACGCCGTCGTGCAGAACGCCCGCGTGGGCGACGCGAGCCTGACTGGACTGGCCGCGCGCATTCTGGGTGAGGACCCCAACCGCCCGATCGACATCCCCGAAGCCAGCCTGGTGCTGTTCGGCGCCCGCATCCGCAGCCAAGCCGACGTGGCGGCCAACATCATTCCCATCCCCGCACCGTTCTCGCTGTTCGCGTCCGACGTGGACCAGGAAAACCTTTTGCTGGCACGGGGCTACAACCTGCTGCACCGCGCGGCGTCCCGCACGCTGCCGTTCTCGGCCGAGGCCAACAGCCCACGCAACCCGGGCGCCAACTTCCCCGATCTGGCCACCGCATTCGGCAAGCTGTCGATCGCGCCGCCAACCGTGTCGCGTCGCGGCACCGGCCCGATCCCGGCCCGACAGGCTACGCTGGACGACCTGAGCTTCGAGACCTTCCAGCCTTTCCCGCTGGGTGCGCCAGGCACACCCCTGCCCAACGGCCCGGCACCCAACAGTCCCGAGGCAGGTGCGCGTTTCATTCGACCCCGCGTGGCGTCGCCTGAACTGGTGGACAACGGCGCCATCGTGCTCGGTGGGGTGGAGCTCGGTGCCGGTGTGGTGGTGGCCCCAGGCGCCTACCTGCACGGTGCGGATTCACCGTCCATCGGTATTGGGGCGCGTACCCAGATTGGGCGCAACTCGAGCGTGCACCAACTCACCTTCACGTCGGTGCGCGTGGGGACCGATGTGGTCATTGGCAACCGCGTGGTTCTGCACGGCCCGCTGGAGATCGGCAACCGGGTGCGCGTGGGCGACGGTGCGGTGCTGTTTGGCCCGCGCATTGCCGATGGTGTGACCATCGGTGCCGGTGCGGTGGTGTTCGGCCCGGTCGAGGTCACGCGCGACGTGCCACCGGGCGCCATCGTTGTGGCAGCGGGCAACGAGTTCCTGATCGCCCCGTCGCACAACGCGGCCCAGGCCAGTCTGGCGCCGGTGGCCTCCACCCGCACCGAGTGGCAGCTGGCCAGCGACAGCGGTGGCGGTTGCAGCTGCGGGGCCGGCTCCTTGCTGTTCCATTTCCACAGCTGAGGTGCGGCTGGCTTAGATTGCGCCTTCGAGCTTCAGAAGCGCGGTCTTGCGGTCCAGCCCACCGGCATAGCCGGTGAGCGCGCCGTTTTTGCCCAGCACCCGGTGGCAGGGCACCACGATGCTGACCGGGTTGCGGCCCACCGCCGCACCCAGCGCGCGCACTGCCGCTGGGTGGCCAATTCGCTCGCTCAGCGCACCGTAGCTGGTGGTTTGCCCGCGCGGGATGGTCAGCAGTGAGCGCCACACGGCCTGCTGAAACGGCGTGCCGCCACGCAGGTCCAGCGGGACCGACCACGGTTGGGTGTCGCCTGCGAAATAGGCACGCAGCTGGTCTTTGGCCTGCGCCAACAGCGCGTGATCGTTGGGCGCGGCCGGCCAAGCGCTGGCATCCGGGCCGTGTTGCTGCCCGTCGAACCACAGGCCACACAGCCCGAGCGGTGATGCAGCCAGGGTGATGGGCCCCAGCGGGCTCTGGAAGCAGCTTTGAACCGTGTGGGGGTCGAATTTCATGCCAAAAGTCCTTTAAGCCCTAGTCGAAGCAAGCGGTTTTGCTATTGAATTGGGAGTGGTTGGCGGCGCCAGCGTGGCCCAGGCTCGCAACACCGCGTAGCTGCGCCAGGGCTTCCAGGCGACAGACATCGCCTGCGCATCGCGTTCGCCTTTCACCCCCAGCGCTTTGTGCAGGGCCACGTCGCCAGCGGGAAACGCGTCGGGCCAGCGCAAGGCGCGCATGGCGATGTACTGGGCCGTCCAGTCGCCAATGCCGGGCAGGGTTTTGAGCCGCGCCACCGTGGCGTGGACGTCGACCCCGGGGTGCAACGCCAGCGTGCCACTCGCGACCGCCTGCGCCAGCGCGATGATCGCAGCTTGCCGTTGTTTCACGATGCCGAGTTGACCCAGTGCCTCGCCACCGGCGTGGGCCAGCGCGTGGGCGCTGGGGAACAGGCGCGAGACGCCTGGGCAAGGCGTAGCAATGGCCTCGCCAAAAGTGCTCACCACCCGTTGTGCCAGCGTGCGTGCGGCGGCCACGGTGATCTGCTGGCCCAGCACGGCGCGCACCGCCAGCTCAAAACCGTCCACGCAGCCGGGCACGCGCAAACCCGCGCTGCCGGGGAAGCGCCCGCCCAACACCGCGTGGATCGCGGCCGGGTCGGCGTCGAGGTCGAGCAAGGCGCGCACGCGGCGCAGCACCAGCGGCAGCACGGCGCGCAGGCTGTCGCTCACCTGCAGCGTCACCTGGGGCTGTGCCGCATCCAGGTGGCAGACCACCCAGCCGGTGTGGCGCTGGCCGCCCGAGGTCACGGCCCAGCTGCGGGCGATGCGACCCGCCGGTCCATTGGCGCCGTCCGAAAAAACCGCCACCGCCTCCACGCCGTCCAACTGTCGCTGGCGAAAAAAAGCCAACATCGCCGCTACGTCGTACGGCGGCCGGTAGCCCAGCCGCACTGTGGTGCCGGGCGTGGCGGCAGGGGGGTGGAGACCGGTACGCCGCAGCGCAGTCGGGCTCAGCCGGTAGTGCGCCACAAAGGCGGCATTGAAGCGCCGCAGGCTGCCAAAACCGCTGAGGTGCGCCACCTGCGTTACCGGCATGGGCGTGTCGGTGAGCAGCTGTTTGGCGGTGAGCAGGCGGCGGGTTTGCAGGTACTGCGAAGGTGTCACGCCCAGGTGGGCTTCAAAAATACGGCGTACATGCCGGTCGCTGACACCCAATCGGGTGGCCAAGCGTTCTACCGTGGGCGGGACGGCTCCCCAAGCTTCGGGCTCGTCCAGCCAGTGCGCAGCCTGGGTGGCCAGCATCCGACCCGCGTCTTCCATTGACCAATGGCCCGCGCCCGGCGCCAGCTCCGGCCGGCAGCGCAAACAGGGCCGGAATCCTGCGCGTTCGGCCTGGGCAGCGAGGGCAAAGAAGCGACAGTTGTCGCGTTTGGGTGTGCGCACCCGGCAGACTGGCCGGCAGTAAATGCCGGTGGAGGTCACGCCGGTGAAAAATCGGCCGTCAAAGCGTGCGTCGCGCGCTGCGAGCGCGAGGTAGCAGGCGTCGTCGTGGGGCGTGGCCGGGGCGGTGGGCATGGGGCCATCATACGGTTGGGGAGGCGATTGACTGGCCGTTTTCGGACCTGTGGTTGTCAGAGGGGAGCCACCTACAATGCGCGGTCGGCCCGTCTGCCGCGACGCTTTCCTTGACCTGAGAAGTTTCATGACCCTGCACCCCGCCATCTTCAAGGCCTACGACATTCGCGGCGTGGTGCCCGAATCCCTGAACGATACCGTGGCAGAGGCCTTGGGCCTGGCCTTCGGAGCCCACGCGCTGGCCCATGGCGAGCGGGTGGTGGCCGTCGGCCGCGACGGTCGCTGGAGTGGCCCGGCGCTGGCGGCAGCGCTGATCCGGGGGTTGGTGGCCGCCGGCATTGAGGTGATCGACATCGGCCAGGCGACCACGCCCATGCTGTACTTCGCCGCCAGCACCCTGTGCCAGAGTGGCATCGAGGTCACCGGCAGCCACAACCCCAAGGACTACAACGGCTTCAAGATGGTGTTGGGCGGCCGCGCGATCTATGGCGACGAGATCCAGGGCCTGTACCGCGCCATGGTGGACGGCACCGCCCCGCGCCGGGCCGGCGGCAGGGTGCGCCATGCGGACGTGTTGGCCGACTACACCGCCCGCATCGTGGGCGACGTGAAGCTCGCGCGGCCCATGAAGATCGTGGTGGACTGCGGCAATGGCGTGGCCGGTGCCAGCGCGCCCGCGATCTTCCGCGCGCTTGGATGTGAAGTGACCGAACTTTTCAGCGAGGTCGATGGCCAGTTCCCCAACCACCATCCCGACCCAAGCAAGCCCGAGAACCTGAAGGACCTGGTCCACGCGTTACAGCACAGCGACGCGGAGCTTGGCCTCGCGTTCGACGGCGACGGCGACCGGCTGGGCATCGTCACCAAAGACGGTCAGAACATCTACCCCGACCGGCAAATGGTGCTGTTCGCGCGCGATGTGTTGTCCCGTGTGCCGGGCGGTACCATTGTGTTCGATGTCAAGTGCTCGCAGCGCCTGGCCCCGGCCATCAAGGAAGCCGGTGGCACGCCGCTGATGTACAAGACTGGCCACTCGCTCATCAAGGCGCAAATGAAGCAGGTCAATTCGCCGCTCGGCGGCGAGATGAGCGGCCACATCTTTTTCAAGGAGCGGTGGTTCGGCTTTGACGACGGCACCTACGCCGGTTGTCGCCTGCTGGAGATCGTGAGCCGTTCGCCCGACGCGAACGTGGTTTTGAACGCGCTGCCCACCAGCCACTCCACGCCCGAACTCAACGTGGTCTGCGAGGAGGGGGAGCCCCACCGCGTCACCGCGCTGCTGCAGGTCGCTGCGGCCAACCACTTCCCTGCACCGGCGGTGGTCAACAGCGTGGACGGTGTGCGGGTGGACTGGCCCGATGGCTTTGGGCTGGTGCGTGCCTCCAACACCACCCCGGTGCTGGTGCTGCGTTTTGAAGGCCACTCCGAAAGCGCCCTGCACCGCATCGAAGCGGCCATGCTCGCGCTGCTGCACAGTGTCAAGCCCGACGCGCAGGTCCAAGCCAGCGCGCACTGAAGTACAACCCCATGCAGCGTGCGGTGCTGGCCCTCTACACGCTGCTCGCCCGGCTGGTGCAGCCGCTGCTCAAACGCAAACTCGCCCGCCGCGCGCTGGCCGAGCCTGGCTACGGCGTGGCCGTGCCCGAGCGCTTTGGCCACTACAGCCACCCGCCCACCGACGGCGTGTTATGGCTGCACGCGGTCTCGCTCGGTGAAACCCGCGCAGCCGCCGTGTTGCTGGACGCGCTGCGCCAGCGCTGCCCCGACCTGCGCCTGCTGCTCACCCATGGCACCGCCACCGGCCGTGCCGAGGGCGAGAAGCTGCTGCGACCTGGGGACCTGCAGGTCTGGCAGCCATGGGACACGCCCGAAGCCGTGGCACGCTTCCTCGCCCACCACCGGCCCCGCTTGGGCGTGCTGATGGAAACCGAGGTCTGGCCCAATCTCACGTTGGCCTGTCAGGCCAGCGCGGTGCCCCTCGTGCTGGCCAATGCGCGGCTGAACGAAGCCTCCTGGCAGTCCGCCCGGCGGCTGGGGTGGTTGTCGCGGCCAGCTTACGCGGCGTTGCACGCCGTCTATGCGCAGGGCGAGGCCGATGCAGTTCGGTTGCGCGACCTCGGGGCGCCGGTGCGGGCGGTGCTGGGCAACTTGAAGTTCGACGCCCGCCCGAATGCGGTGCAACTGGCCCAGGGCCGAGCCTGGCGCGCCCTGCAGAACCGTCCGGTGGTGGTGCTGGCGAGTGCGCGGGAGGGGGAAGAAGCGACCCTGGCGCAGATTTTGAAGCCTTTTGGTCCCCAAGCCCCCGTCCAAACTGACGGTTTTGCTATGGATTCAGGAGCAAGTGCAGACCAGCTGCCGGTGCAGTGGCTGGTGGTGCCACGCCACCCGCAGCGCTTTGACGCGGTGGCGGAGTTGCTGCGAGGCCGGGGCTTGAGCGTGTCTCGTCGCAGCGCCTGGGCGGAGGTGCCCGAGCCGGCCGACGTGTGGTTGGGCGACTCGCTGGGCGAGATGGCGCTGTACTACGGTTTGAGCGACGTGGCTCTGTTAGGCGGCAGTTTTGAGCCGCTCGGCGGACAAAACTTGATCGAAGCCACCGCCTGCGGCTGCCCGGTGGTGATGGGGCCGTCGGTCTTCAACTTTCAGGAGCCAGCCGATGCCGCCTTGCGCGCCGGGGCCGCGTTACAGACCGACTCTCTGGCCGATGCGGTGCAGGAAGTGACCGGGCCTCAGGGGGTGCTGCGCACGCCAAGGCTGGTGGCTTTAAGAGATGCGGCGAGCCGGTTTGGCGCGCAACAGGGCGGTGCCACAGCGGCCACGGCCGAGCGCTTGGCGACGCTGCTGAACGACGTTGGTTTGCCAGAAGACCAGGTCAGTTCGCCAGCAAACCGTTGACCGACTGCAGGTCGGCCGCTTGCAGGGTGCCGTTGGCTTGGCGAAGGCGCAGTC